>JACCSL010000385.1 GCA_013812995.1 Ardenticatenales bacterium
GCCCAGCCCCATCTGCGCCGCGCGAAAGCGCGCCTCGACCGGCATCTGTAGCTCCAGGTCGCGCGGCAAAATGCGCTCCGGGCGCGTAGGCGGAAGCTCGAAGCGCTCCTCCAGCTCACCAAGCAGCTCGTCCACGGCGGCGGCCAGCGCGAGCGCCTGCTCTTTTTCAACGATAACCGCCAGAGAGTCCAGTCCCTGGATGCCCTGGAGGAAAAAGGTGCGATTGCCAGGCTCCCCGAGGGTGCCGATGGTAATCCGCGAGACGGGATTCATCTCAAGAATGTCAGCCATTGGATAGTTGTTCCTTTTCCTGCTCCGGTGTGTCGCTTTTCATCTCAGGGTCTTCGCCCGGCGGGAGATGGGCGCTATCGTTCAAACAAAGAATGCGCGGGGCCGTGGGCGTCAGGCCAATGATGGTCAGGCTGGCCGGACTGATAACCAGCCGCTGGAAGAGATCAAAGTGGATGCCCGCGTAGTGCGCGGCCACCGCCTTGATGAGGTCCGCGTGCGAGACGATGATGGCGCTCTGCTTTTCCTCCAGGCGGCTCGCGACCTCCTCAACGGCAACGACTGCGCGCATCTGGGCCTCGCGCATTCCCTCACCGCCGGGAAAGCGCATGGCGCTGGGAAAGCCCTGCACCACCTTCCACTCCTCCAGCTTGGAGAGATCGTCGATGCTCTGCCCCTCCCACTCCCCGTAGTGCACCTCGCCAATGCCCGCCAGCGGCTGAATTTCCAGCCCCAGCACCTCCGCGAGCGGGCGCGCGGTTTCCATCGTGCGTTCGAGTGGGCTGCTGTAGAGCGCGTGAATCTGCCCGCGCTGCGGGGTGAGTCGCTCGGCCAGCGCGGCCACCTGCGCCTGCCCAACCTCGTTCAGATGAACGTCCGGCAGCCATCCAGCTAGCCGCTTGCCCACCATCGAATTCTGCCCGTGACGAACCAAGATAATCTTTTTCATTCATCGTCTTCCCTTCAGGGGCGGAAACCCACCCGCTTCAAGCGGTGGGAGGAAGCGCCCAGCTTTAGCGGCTTCAGCCCACCTGTCGTGCATGAAACACTCGCCAACTTGCGTGGCAGAGAAAACGGCAGTCCTCGGGTTGGGCGCTCTGAGTTAGCCGCTTGCCCGTGGTGAGCGCGTGCAAACTGATGCGTCCTTTAGAGGTTCCGCCCACATAGCACACGCCCCAGGTGGGATGCTTGACCCAACTACCGCGCTTGAAGCCCAGCGACTTCGTACCGCCATAGGGGGGACGCACCCCTCCCTTCTGCGGAGTGGCCCGATGCAACGCGCGGCGGTGAAGCTGGAGCGGCACAAGAATCAACATCTCTGTGTTGTCCGGCTCGATGTGCCCGCCGATGACAATGCTGGCGAGCACAAAGCTGTCCACACAATGCGCCTCCCACGCGGTCGAGAGCTTGTGCTTGGACTTGGTGAGGCCCATCGCGTGCCGCATTTCGGCCGTCTGATAGCCCTTGAAGGTCCATAGCTCTGCCAGCTTCTCTACCTCTGCGTAGAACCACGCCTTGCCAACTTCAAGCGGGCTGAAACTCTTGTTCCAGCGGCGCTTGCCCGCTTTCGTGACGGCTGCCACATCCTCCACGACCACGATAGAGATGGGGTAGAGGGTCGCTAACCAGCGCAGAACGCGCAGTTTGAGTTGCCAGCGCGCCTGGGTGCCGGGCGGGATGCCGCCCCGCGCCCGGTTCTGGCGATTCTTACGATAGGGCGTTTTGCGACCCCGCCGCCTACGGCGCAGCGTCTTGCGCACCGCCACATGCTTGCTTACCCAAGTCACGGCCTCCGCCTGGACGTTCAGATAGGTATGCGTTTCACTCTTGACCGTGAAGCCTTCGCGCTTAGAACCAGGGTCCACCCCGACCGCGATGGGCTGCACGTCACCCTCCGCACGGTCCAGCAGCTGGATGTAGAAAATACCCTTATTGAACCGCCGTACCGCCCGCCCGTTGCGCACCAACTGGCGCGCCCGCGCCGCGTGGCACGGCATGAGTGGCTTACCTATACTGCTGACGACGGGAACGTATTGCATAGGAATTACTTCCTCTCCAGGCTCTCGCCCGCTGCTAACACCCTCGACACTGGCGACCATAGGGAAGGCAGACTGGGTGGGCGCATCCGCCATGTATCTTGAGCTACCACGCTCAGGTCGCTAGTTACGTTCCGTCTAGTCAGCCAGTTACCCTTGCTTGAGTCGAGTGGGTAGCTTAACGTTCTACAAGCCCACGAGCTTTAGCTGTGGGTGGCTGACTTATTTTCCTACTTGGGCTTCTGGGTCGGGGAATTGTTACCAAAAGGATAGCTTTCTGCAAGCGTGGGGAGAAGGGAATAAAAAGAGACCGCGCCAGCCCGGCGCAGCCTCTTTGCTTGCTCTGTGTCTACTTGCTTTCGGTCCTAAGCACCTTGCGCGTGCCGTATTGCTTCTGGTAGTAGGACTCGAACACCTCGTTGCGGACCTTGCGCCACCACCACTCGTTCGCCAGGTACCAGCGCACCGTTTTGCGGATAGCCTCCTCGCAAGTGTGGCGCGGCTGCCAGCCCAGCGCCTTGATCTTGGAGACATCCATCGAGTAGCGGCGGTCGTGGCCCGCGCGGTCCTCCACGAATTGGATGAGCGAGCGGTCCAGCCCCATCTCGTCCAGCAAAATCTCCACCATGCGCAGATTTTCCATCTCGTGGCCCGTGCCGATGTTGTACGTCTCGCCGATGGCTCCCTCGTGCAGCACCAGGTCGATGCCCTCGCAGTGGTCGCGCACATACTGGTAGTCGCGCATCTGCCGACCATCGCCATAGACTGGCAGTGGCTTGCCCTGGAGTGCGTTGGTGACGAAGAGCGGCACGACCTTCTCCGGGTACTGGTAGGGGCCAATGTTGTTCGCGCCGCGCGTGATCGTCGCGGGCAGCCCGTAGGTGATGTGGTAGGCGTGTACCAGCAGGTCCGCCCCGGCCTTGGAGGCGGAATAGGGCGAGCGTGGCACGAGGGGGTCCTGCTCGGTGCTCTCGTGGTCGCCATGAATATGACCATACACCTCATCGGTATTGTGCAAGAGGGCTGGCATATTGCCCCCAAAGAACTTTTCATTGCCGGGGACAGAGACATCATACACCATCACCGTGCCGTCAATTCGCTGAATATTCTTGATTTTTGCCACGCCAATAGACGAGTTTATCAATCTGACTAAATCTTCAGGCGTCTCTTCGAAGGTGGCGGCAAGAGCTTGAGCTTTGACTTTTCCACTGAGTTCTTTGTACCCGACTGTAACGCCCTTATTTTGGCGACAATTAAGAGCCTTGACGATACTCTGCGTGGGAATGCATCTTGCCATCGGAGTTCGCCAGGCTCCGCTTTCATCGGCCCGATAATTCTCTGAGCTGACCTGCAAATCGTAAAACTCGCGTTTGCGTGTTACTGTGCAGTTCGGAGGTACTTTGCCTTTGATTTGCTGTACGATGCGGGTGCTGAAGGAACAATTGATATCATTCATCCTCGCAAGCCAACTCAAATTGTGGGCTAACTCACGGTTGACTGTTGTAAAGTAACGTCGTCCATCCCCCTTGATAGCTGCATCTCCCTCATACCCTCGTAAGAAAGCCGCAATAAGCTCTGGAGGTTGTGTCCATATCCAGTAGGGTAGATGCTTACTCTCAGCGGTTGCTCCGAACTGTGCGAAAAGAGCATGAACCCAGTAGCTGGAGTAGCTGACCTGAAAAGTACTTTCACGCTCTCGGACATAGGGTTTGATATTGAACTCATCCTCGGCACAGCGTCTTAGGAGCGCCAGGGCATGATGTTCTGTTGCGCCTATGGTGAAAGTAACTTGTCTGGAATTTTGTTCTAACTCCGCAGGTGTATGACTACAATGGCCTTCTGCAAGATAAAGCCCAAAGATTTCCATAAGCAGGGGTGTTACAGGAATGGTTTTACGCTCAATGTGAAGCTTTCGCCGAACTAAATCCCACCATATCTGATTGGACGTTTCATAAGCACCTATCAAAGTGTCAGTTGTCAGGCTGTAAACCCCCCCAGATGTTTTTTCTAAGTAACCATCATCCGCTAACTGATTGGCAATATTGAGGGTTGTTGCTGAGCTAATGGAGCCCTCAAGTAATTGTTGTAGTTTCGTAATATTCTGAGGGGACTTGGTTAGTGCTTCAACTACGTTTTGTCGTCGTATCAGCGACTCATCCATCCCCTGGTAGCTATAGTCTGCCAGTATGTCCTCCATGTTGAAAACATGAGTCTGGCGTTCGATATCTACTTCCCCAACAAATGTGACCATCAAATCGCCGACCTTCAAGTCACTCGAAGGCTTAGCGATTATTTCGCCTTCTTCAAAGATAAAGACAGAGTGGGAAGCTGTGGCTCGAATACGTCCCCCCCCATTGTAGGTAATTTCGTAAACTTCATTCGCTGGGTGTTTGATGAAATGACGCATCTGCTGAAAGGTAACGCGATAGTCATCTGTCATTGTCAAAACGCTATAGCGGGTGATATCTTCGCCATCTAACGTCTCAATAGCCCGGAGTGAAATCTTCCCGGTTTCTTCATCCCGAACCAGGAGTGGAGTGTCTCCTGTAACACTGCTCACCTGGTTCAGGCGTAGGTTTCCATGCCTCCGCGCGGCTTCCAGCAGGCGGTAGGTTCCCATGAAATTCGCGTGCATGCACTCTTCAGGATCGAGGATCGAGCGGTCAACATGTGTGAAGGCCGAAAAATTTACAATCGTATCGATGTTGTGCTCAGTGATCGCCTGCTCCACGGCCTCGGCGTCGCAGATGTCGCCGCGCACGAAGGCATAGTTCGTCTCGTCGCTGACTTCCAGGAGGTTGTCCAGGTTGCCCGCGTAGGTCAGATTGTCGAAGACGACGAGGTTGTACGTCTGCCCATACTTCTCGATCATGTGGATGACGAAGTTGGCCCCGATGAAGCCCGCCCCGCCCGTGACTAGGATATTTTTCACAGAACACCTACCTTGGAATTGTCCCCGAGTGTCATCTTCAGCGCCTTGGGGCGGAAGTCGCTGCGGGTAATCTCGACGTTGCGGCCGATGAGCGAATCGGCGATACGGTGGGGGATGTCCACGATGGAGGAGTGCTCCAACACGATGGAGTGCTCGATCTCCGAGTTTTCAATCACACAGTGGTGGTCGATGCTGGTGAAGGGGCCGACATAGGCATTGATGAGCCGGGTGTTACGCCCGATGATCGCCGGACCACGTACCACAGAGTTGATGATCTCGGCGTCCTCCTGCACCGTCACGCGCTCGTCCACGACGGAATCGCGGTCCACATACCCCTCGATCTTGGGCTGTAATTCTTCCAGCACCTTGGCGTTGGCCGCAAGCATGTCGATGGGCTTTCCCGTGTCGATCCACCAGCCACGATGCACGTAGGGATGGACCTCATATTTGTTTTCCACCAGCCACTGGATGGCGTCCGTGATCTCCAGCTCGCCGCGCCAGGAGGGCTTGATCGCCTCCACGGCCTTGTGGATGTTGGCATCGAACATGTAGATGCCAACCAGCGCCAGATTCGAGGGTGGGTTGCGCGGCTTCTCGATGAGGCGGACGATGCGGCGCTCCGGCCCATCACTCAGTTCCGCGACGCCATAGTGCTGTGGCTCCTCGACGGGGGTGAGAACCACCTGCGCGTTGTACCGCTCTCGCTCGAAGTCGGCGATGAGCTTGCCAATCCCGCCCTCGATGACGTTGTCCCCCAGGAACATGACGAAGCGCTCATCGTCCAGGAACTCGCGCGCTACCTTCACCGCGTGGGCCAGCCCCAGCGGGGCGTTTTGCTCAATGTAGGTGATCTGGACCCCGAACTGTGCGCCCTGCCCCACCGCCTCGCGAATCTCCGGCCCGGTGTGGCCGATGACAATCCCAATCTCCGTGATTCCCGCGTCTCGCAGCGTCTCAATGACCCGGAAGAGCACCGGTTTGTTTGCGACAGGCACCAGTTGCTTGGCGCGTGTATACGTCAGTGGGTAGAGGCGCGACCCCTTCCCGCCCGATAGAATCAGTCCCTTCATGATTGTGCGTCCTTCTGTTATGAATTTGAGAGAGTTGTAAAACGTAATGCGTAAAACGTAAACGGTGTGGGCTAGCAAGACATTACGTTTTACGTTTTAGCCGTTCAATATCCCCCCAACTCGCTGTCTACGCGCGCGTTGGTGAGGGCCGTCCCGATGATGCGCGCGCCAACCTGCTCCAGCAGGGTACGCGCGCGCGCCGCGTGTTCTCGCTTGCTCTTGCCTGCCTGGAGGACGAGCAGCACACCGTCGGTCCGTGCGCCAAGGATGGCGGCATCCGTGACGGGCACTACGGGCGGCGCATCGAAGAGTACGAGGTCCGCCATGTCCTTCAGCGTCTCGATGAGCTGGAGCATCCGGGGGGAGGCCAGAAGCTCGGCAGGGTTGGGCGGCGTGGGGCCAGCAGGGAGCAGCCGCAGCCCCGGTACGCTGGTATCCAGGAGGGGAGGGTTCTGGATACCAGCATCGTCCAGCAGCGTGGTGCTCAGCCCGCGCTCATTGGCGCTCCCGAAAATGGTATGTTGGGCCGGACGGCGCAGGTCTGCATCGACCAGAATCACGGTGCGCCCTCCCTGTGCCATCGTCACCGCCAGATTGGCAAGGGTGGTACTCTTTCCCTCGCCCGCGCCCGGCGTAGTAACAACCAGTGCGCGTAGGGCACTGCTCATCGCGGTAAACTCCAGGTTGGTTCGCAGGGTTCGATAGGCCTCGCTCACAGCGGAGCGAGGGTCCGTCAGGGTCACCAGCGCGGGCTGGGTTGATTGCTTTTCCATAAAAATATTCCTCTAGCGATTCTGGAGCAGGTCGCTTTTCGCTGCCGGCTGACGGCTGACGGCTGACCGCTTATAGGGAGCCAAATCCACCTGCCCGGGCGGTACCTGCCCCAGCATCATCAGATCCTTGCCGACATAGCGTTCGATGTCGTCCCGGCTCTTGATGGTGTCATCCAGCAGCTCCAGTGCCAGCACCAGGAGCCCGCCGAGCAGCGTGCCCAGCACGGCCCCGGCGATGGCGTTGATCAGCGGCTTGGGGGCAATGAGGCTACCCGCCCCCGCCTGCTGGATGATGCTCACATCCACGCGCTCCTCGCGCCGCTGCTGGCTGTTGGCCTCGTTGATGAGCGAGACAAACTCTTCCGCAAAGCCATTGGCGATGCGGGCCGCCAGCGCCGGGTCGCGATCATCGACATCAATCTGCATGATGAGCTGGTTGGGGTCCGGGCTGACGGTGACGCGCCCCAGCACCTCGTAGGGATTCAGGTCCAGTTTCAGCGTATCCACCACGCGGAAGGCCACGCGCTCGGAGCGAATGATTTCCGCATAGTTGCTCAACACCTGCTTGGACGCCTGGATGCGTCCCCAATCCAGCGAGTCGGCGCGCACCACGAGGCGGGCTGTGGCCCGGTAGGTCGGCGTCTGGGCGGCGCTCCACGCATAGGCGCTCCCCGCCGTCAGCAGCGCGGCCAGCACAATGATCCACCCCCGCTGCACCACGATGCGCCAGTAATCCTTGAGTTCCATCCGTCCTCCTAAAACGTAACTGGTTCTGCTGGAATATGTGGTGGAGTCATGGCTCTGCGTGGCGGCCCTCTCCCCG
>JACCSL010000386.1 GCA_013812995.1 Ardenticatenales bacterium
GCCATCACCCAGAATGTAGGGAATAACCGGGCGCTGGGGAACGCGGATGGTTCCCTCTTCATAGGTGATTCGCTCTCCCGATTCGGGGGGTGAGAACGTTTTCCACTCCATTGTGCAAGTCCTCCAAAGTAAGTGCTATAGATTTCTAGCGGACCTTAACCGAGGTTAAGCTTTTCGGCAAAAGGCAAGGTAAAAGTAAAGGTCGATCCCTCGTTGGGTGCACTGCGCACGACAATATCCCCCTCGTGGAGCTGCACCAGGGAGCGCGTAATCGCCAACCCCAGACCCGTTCCCCCCACCTCCTGGGTGCTTCGATTGCGTGCCCGGAAGAATCGTGTAAATAGTTTGCCCTGGTCCTCTGGCGAGAGCCCAATGCCCGTATCCTGCACGGAAACAGCCATCTGCTCCTGCATGGCCTGGGCGGTAATGGTGATTTTCCCTCCCGCCGGGGTGTATTTGTGAGCGTTGGAAAGGAGATTCGTCAGAATTTGGATCAGGCGATCCGAGTCCGCCAGCACCTGCGGGAGAGCGGGTGGCGCCTCTATGACGACCTGCTGCTGCTTTCCCTCGAACTGCCGCCGCAGCGTTTCCACCGTTGCGCGAATCAGCGGCAGAATGTCGACGGGAACTCGCTCCAGCTCCACCTTCCCCGTCTCGATGCGCGAGAGATTCAGAAGATCGTCAATCAAATCCATGAGGCGATCCGCATTCGTCTTGACGATGCCCAGAAATTCTAGCTGTTCTTCCTGTAGCTCTCCGGTTTCGCCACTAACGAGGAGGTCTACAAAACCCTTGATGGAGGTGAGCGGAGTTCGTAGCTCATGCGAGACAATGGCAACGAACTCGCTCTTCATGCGATCCACCGCGCGCTCATGCGTGACATCTCGGAAAACGAACAGGCGGCCCAGGTGGATGTCCCTCATACTTTTCACGGGGGCGGAAAAGAGCGCCAACTGCCGCTGCTCAGGGTAGCGTTGGGCAATAAGGTCCGAGAATTGCGTGCTGTCATCCATCAAGGTCGAGGTCATCAGAGTATTTAAAATATCGGGTCTTTCCAGAACTCGCTCCAGAAAGGGCCGAATCTCGCTCAGGGAATTTGCCAGCACTTCCTCGGGATGGATGCCAAAGAGATCAGAGAAACGCTGATTTACGATGTGGGTCCGGTCATCGGGCGTGATCATAATAATGGCCTCGCTGACCGCATCCAGGATGGCCCGTGTTTCGGATTGGGCGTATTCCGTCTCCTTGGTCGCACGGGCGATTCCCTCAAGGGCCGCGTGCAGGAGGCCACGCCCGTTCAACTCGCCCTCGGCCCAGGCAGCCAGATCTCTCAACGACTCCTGGTTGGCCTCACTGAAGGGACGCGGCTTGTCATCGATGATGCAAAGCGTGCCCAGAGGATAGCCGTCGCGGCTCTTCAGGGGACACCCCGCGTAAAAGCGAAGGTGGGGTACTCCGGTCACGAGGGGGTTGTCGGCAAAGCGGGGGTCCAGGTGGCTATCGGAAATGACAAATAGAGCATCCTGGAGAAGCGCGTGTGCGCAAAAGGAGACGGTGCGATCTACAGCCTGCTCAAAAAAACCCTGGCGAGACTTGAGCCACTGGTGGTCGGCATCCACCAGGCTGATCAGCGCGATGGGAACCTGGAAGAGGCGCGCCGCCGTGCGGGTGATACGATCAAAACGCTCCTCCGCTGGGGTATGTAGAATCCCCAGATCGCGCAGAGACGCGAGGCGCTCAACTTCATTGGGGGGCAAAGAAGCGGGTTGCATGAGGAAACCTTAATTCTTCTGCTTCTGACGGAATTTGTGGTTTGGAAGAGGGGAAGCGTGCCATGCGCGCCCTCACCCCCACGTCGCTTCGCTCATACCCAGAGGGAACCCCCCCTCTCCCGATTTCGGGAGAGGGGCACGGAAAGGGTCTTCCCCCTCTCCTGACGTCGGGAGAGGGGGCGGCCGCAGGCCGGGGGAGAGGGCCATTGCTCAGCGCCTTTGGACTCACCACAAATTCCA
>JACCSL010000453.1 GCA_013812995.1 Ardenticatenales bacterium
TGGAATGGGGTACCGGCAAGTTTCTGACCAACTTCCTTTTTTCCATGTCTATGCTCAGACCCGACATACACAATATTCCCAGCGCCTTTGATCCATCCCTCACAGAGAGGTTGGGCTTGCTGCTTCACAATGGATAAAGTCGAGGTAAGAAGCTGTAACCTTAAAAGTTTGTTTCTCGCCCACTAAAAAGAGCGTTTCTGTCGTACATTCGTGCTATATTCTTGTTGACCCTAACAATGGTTTATCCAAGGAGATTCCAATGGCACAACAGAGACCACCCGTGAGCCGTGAGCAGGATCCTTTTTCCGGTAACTTTAGCCAGGAGCGCGTGACCCCCGCCGCCGCGAGTTGGCCCGTGCTCCAGTGGCACGGGGGGCTGGCCTCGCTTGTTGGCGACGCCGAGACCGTGAAAATCAACGGCGGCTTCTTCATCGAGGATGACCGCATTGCTGAGCTTGGCCTGGACGCCGCCTACCCCGCGCTGGGCTTCGAGCGCCTCGCGCTGCGCCTGGGTGGCAAGCAGATTCCCGGCTGGGGTGCCGCGATGTTGCACCTCGCCTTCATCTTCACCGATTTTAGCTGGGAGGATCGCGAGACGGGCCGCTTACGCTTCCCCCCGACGGAGTACGAGCGCCGCAAGCAGCAGGTACCCGGCACGGAGCGTGAGCTTCGGGGGCGCACGCGCGCCCTGGTGGCGGTGAAGGAGCTGCTGGATGAGGGCGTCGTCGAGCCATTGGTGCTTAGTGTGCGCGGCTCCTACTCCGCCGCCCTCAATGCGATTCTCCGCGAATCCAAGCGTATGGCCGATGAGGCTACACGGCTCCGCCGCCGCGCCGGCCATGACGGCTCTATCCCGCGCGAGGCGTTCTGGCTGCCCGTCTACGCTGGGATAATGGAGGATGTGGGCGAGGGGGCCAATACGTCGCGTGTGGCGCTGCCGAAGGTGGACCTTCCCACGGACCTCAACCGTGACCTGCTGGTACAGCACTTGGTGGAGGAAACCCACCGCCGTCCTGGTGGCACCTTTGACCAGTGGGCGCAACTCTACGCCGACAGTTGGCAGGAGAAGGCTGCGCATGGTGGCGGCGAGGAGGTCGATGGCTATGTTCCCAACGGAGCCACATTCGAGCGCTACGTTGAAGAACCGTATTGAACGGAAGGGCAAAAGGCACCAAGTAGGCCCCTAAAAGGGGAAAGGCAAAAGTGACGGATTAAATGGCTGATAAAGTTCAGCTACAAACTAGAGGCGATCTCTGAGGCTAGACCCGGCTGGACCCACCAGGCCGGGTCTAGTGCTATAAGGGCAGCACCTGCTGTGCGGGCGCGTTGCGCATCGCTGGGGGAGGCGATGCCAGCCCCAGCGATGAGGGGAATCTCTGGCAATTCTTTGTGGAGCGCGGTAATGGCAGCGAGAAGTAGGGGAAGCGCAGCGGGACCCCAGAGTCGTTTTCCGCCCTCGACCTGCGGCGGACCTACCCAGAGACTATCCGCGCCCGCCTCGACGAGTGCTCTGGCTCCTGACACGGTTTCCGTGCAGGGCAATTCGGCCAGGAGGGGCAGGGCGGGCACAAGGCTGCGTGCGCTGCTCACCATGTCGGGCGTGGTGTGCCAGAGAAGATACCCGGCCACCTGCTCCTCTTCCAACTCGATAATTTCAGCCAGTGTGCGCCCTATCTCGCCGGGTGTGGCAGGGGCCAGCGCAAGGAGATGTGGCAGCGTGCTCCGTTCCCGGCCCAGGCGCTGCAAGAATCGTTTCAGCGGGCGGCGTGGGGGAGCCCAGATGAACGTACCTGGTCCGCTTTCCCAGGCCGATGCATCGCCATCCCATTCCAGGCTGAGCAGTGGGGTAACCAGGGCTCCCAAGCTCTCAAGGGGTAAGCGGCTGCCCGGTGCCCAGACGCCGGGCGCGTTCAGCAAAGGGCTGGCAAGTTGGAGCGGGAGGCGATCAGCGCGCGAGGGGAGTTCGATCATGAAGCAGGATACTCAGCCAGATAATCCAGAATAATCGAATGCATATACATGTAGAATGGGGAGCGATTCTGCGGAAGCCTGTCATCTGGGATGCGGTCCTCATCCTCCAAAATCGCCTCCTTCAATATCTCTCTTTCGTCTGCCGTGAGTCTATGAGTGATAAGAAGATAATAGAGGAGCACAGGGCGGGCTGCTTTGCCAAAAGGCAAGAACGGCTCTAACCCTGTTCCCTCATGGATGAGCAGGGCCGCTCTGCGCTGTAGCCAGAGGTCTAGCGCATCAAAAAGAGGCGGTGGGGGATTTGTGCGTATCAACCCTAAAACAGAATCATGTTGAGGGTTATATTTAGCCACGACCATCATACTGAAAAATACATAGGGTAGGATTTCTGAGAAGACTGACGATTCAAGTGGCTGACCGCTAAAATCGGGCTTCAGATGATGTTGGTCTGCATAAGCACGTAATAACTCAATGCAGCTATCCACAAGTGTCGGAAGTTGGGTAATCTCTTCCCATACTCCTTCGATAAAAAACTGCTCCGCTTTGAAAAGTCCCATCAAAGCAGAGCCAGGTGCAATCAAATTCCCACAGACTGGATTTCTCTTGCACTCGTACTCAACAAAGGGTAGAAGTGCTTTATTCCGAAGCAAATATTGGTAGACTTCAGACTGGAAACCCTCTCGGATGAATATTTCTATAATTCGACAAAAAATAATGGTACGATCTGGCATAGTGACGAATTCATCGAAGTACTCATTATAAAACTTGGTGTCCTCCCATAAATATTCTTCATGATCTTGGAAAAATTTTGCCGGACCAACATATTCCTGAAGGCAATAACTACTCATAGGATCGGTGTATCTACGATCCTCGCGCTCCTGCAATTCCTCTAATTTTCCCAGAGCCTGATACTCGGCAATCTCAATGGGGATGCGTTCTGTACAATACCCACACATGATACTGTCCTCTCAAAGTGACCACAGATCGAACGTTGGCCCATCCGCGCAGGCCAGCGGTTTCTCGCGGCGTAGCTCAACGAGACAGGCGCGGCAGGCAGCAGCGGCACAGGCAACGCGCGTCGGTCCCCAGCACATAGAATTCGGTTGCCAGCCAAAAGGTTCCAACAGAAGCCCGTAGGCAAAGCCGCCCCGCTGTCCCGGACGACCGTTCTTCAATTCATTCACCAGATGGTGGTAGAACTGCTGGGAGCCTGCCGCGATAACCCCATCCGCCCACCGGATCAACTCCTGCGTGACCACCCCGGCTTCGCCGCGTGTTGCACGCTGGTACTCGATGGAAACAGGCAGCGCGTCCGCCGGGTAGGGCGTTTGCTCCGAAGGTGTGACGCTGAGCAGGGCGACTGCCTGGCCTGCACGCAGCGCGGTCTCCATTGCCAGGAGCAACGGTCCGACTGCCAATCCCTCGGCAACCAGCAGCAGGTTGCGCCACTCTTGATGCGGGGCCACTCCCACGCCCATCGGACCCAGGAGATCAAGCTCGGTATGGAGGGGCAGGGCGCGCAGCCGCTCTCGTGAGGGTGCACCCCCTGGTACCCAGAGCGTGATAGCCCCGGTTTCGGGCTCGTGGCCTGCCAGGAAAAGCGGCTCGCGCAGGAAGGGGTCCCAGCGCACCCCGGCGACTTTTGCCATGAGGAACTGCCCGGCCAAAAGACCCTGGCTGGGCATGGCAGACTCCAGGCGCAGGAGCGTCACATCAGGGTGCGGCGAGAAAACCGCGAGCAGACGGGCAGAAGTGTGATGCATAAAGCGAGTGTAAAGGAAGAGAAAGTCAAAAGTCAACCACTGCCATGTACGTTTCTGTCGCGGGGGGTCGCTATAATGCCCGAACGGATGTTCTGGCGACTCTTGACAATCGAATGATTGTTCTATTATACTGACCTCACGCTAACGCTTCACTGTTCTACTCGCGAGGTCAGCTATGTTCCCACCAGTTGCTACCATTTCCTCCCCGAGTCGGCCTGTGGCGGGTGCGTCCCAACACTTTGTGACAGAGGCCCTGCGCCTCGAAGAACTTCTCGCCAAACATGGGGCCGCCGTCCGGGTCGGACGGGCCATTCTCTCGCCCCAAAGTATTCGTTTTCCCCTGCAACTGGGGCTTGGTACCACTGCCCGTCGGCTGCTGAACCTCTCCCGCGAGATTGCGCGGGAGGCGGGCTATCCTCGCTGTCGCCTCCTGCGCGAAGGGCGGCTCTTCTTTTTCGAGGTTCCGCGCGATGAGGGCGTCTCCCTCCGGTATGGCGACCTGCTCGAACTCAATGGGCCACCACCCTCCAACGGAACGCTTCTGGGGATGATGGAGGGCGGGCTCTCCATGACGCTCAGTATGACGCACCCGGCCCTTTGCCACCTGCTTTTGCTGGGTGAATCGGGTGTCGGCAAGTCGGAACTGCTGCGCGTGATGGCGCTGAGTCTGGCGTTGCATCACCCGGCCCGCCATTGGCGGCTCGCGCTGCTGGACAGCCGCCCCGAAAGCTCCCTGGCCCTGCTGCGACACCTGATGCACTGTTGGACATGGAGCGAGCGCCCGGAACACGCCGCTGGTTGGTTGGTGCGGTTGCTGACTGAGATGAGGGCACGCGAGCGTGGTACACGCCCCGGCGCGCGCGTGTTGGCGCTGGTGGATGATGCGGAGCAAGTACTGGAAGCTGGAGGGGGAACGATTCGGACGGTGCTTCGGGCGCTGCTGGAGCGCGGGCCAGCCGTGGGCATTCACCTGGCGATGGCCTGCCGAGAGGCAACTTCCCTGGACGACCTGATGCCGCTATTTCCTGTTCGACTGGTAGGGGAGGGGCGGCATCTGCCGGGCCGCTTCTGCGTTCACAGTGAGGAAGGCACCGCACCGCTCATCGCCGCCCGCCTAGAGGAGCACGAGGTAGTGCGGGCCATTAGTCAGTTGCGCCGGGGGCGGACCAGAGTGGTCGCGCGGCTGCCAGAAGGAGATGTCTCGTGAGAGCCACAAGCTGGCTGGCGATTTCCTTCGGCTACACGCTCGCGCTGGTGGTAGGCGTGCGACTCAGCATGGAGGGGCTGCTTCTGGTGGCGGCCATTCTGCTAACCGCGCTTTTGCTCTGTCCCATCGTGGCGCTGCGGTGGGTGATTGCGTATATGGCAGACGCGCCGGAGGTCTGGGTGGAAAGGCCGCCGACAAGAGGCATTGGAACAGCACCTTCTATTCTCCGAGCCTTGCCAGGCAGCCGGAGAATGCGTGCCCGGCGTGGTGGGTGGCCCCACCTGGAGGGTATCTTGAGAGAGCAAGCCAGACGACGATATGTACAGATAAGGAGGCAGAATGGTCGGCATTTTGTGGATGGATGATTCCGAGGTCGAAATCGCGCAGAAGATCAAGGAGGCGGCACAGCGCTACCGCAGTCGGTTCGGGGAGGCGGCTACGCTCTGCTATGCCAACGCCAAGGATGTACCCGAGGCGACGACCATCAATGGAATCTCTGTAGAACCCCGGCTGAACATCCTGCGCCATCACTTTCTCGTGGGACGCAAAACCGCAGAGGAAAAAGTGGTGGGACGCAAAACGGCAGGGGCGAAAAAGAAAGAACGAGCCGCGTAGGGAAAACGAGGAAAGAGGCTCTGTCGCCCTGACAGAGCCTCTTTCATTTTCAGGCGGCGCGCTGGCTGGCTAGCTCCGCGATCAGCAGGTTGAGGGTCATAATCTGATCTGCCCCGCTTTTCATCGCCACATCCGACTCCAGGAGACGATCAAACGCCTGCTCGAGGCGCGGTACCGTGAAGTTCGGAACCTGCTTTACGATTTTCCCCAGGACAAAGGAACTCATGCCCAGGATACGTTGAATATCGCCCTGAGTCTTGCCCAGAGAGAGGAGTTCGGCCACCTGAAGCAGCAGCCGTATCTGTCGCGTGATCATCAGGTGGAGGTAGATGGCTTTCGAGGGCTCATCTGTCAGAACCTGTTGCGCCAGATTCAGCGCCCGCTTCGCATTCTTCGAGCCAATCGCATCTACCATCTCCCAGATACTGGCTTCCTGTACGTAAGGTACCAGCAACCGAACATCATCCTGTGTCACAGGCCGGTCGCCTGCGTAGGTGACCAACTTGCGCAGCTCCTGATCCAGCAGGCGCACATTGTCCCCGACAAAGGTGGCCAGATCGGTTGCCGCCCGGCGATCTATCAGCCCCTGGTGCTGGCGGGCACGGCGCTGAATCCAGTCTGGTAACTCCTGCTCCTTGGGCAGCACGAACTCTTTGAGGTAGACCGTGGGAGGCTTTCCCGAGGCCATCTCAGAGAGTTTCTTCCACAGCGCCATGCGCTTGTCCACCTCGCTCTCCATGAGAAAGAGGCGTGTGTACTCAGGGACCTGGGGCAGGTAGCTTTTCAACTGCTCGGCAAACTCCTTGGGTCCGCGCTTGGCGAGCCGATGGAGCAGCCCCTCGATGATCACGATGCGGCGGTCACTCAAGAAAGGAATAGAGTCGCAGGCGTGACGCAACTCACCATAGGTTAGTTTATCTCCATCGAAACGAGCACAGTTCATGTCGCCCAGGGGATCATCCACCCGGTTCAGCAGCTTTGCCAGCGCCTCGTCGCGCGTGAGATCGTCGGTGCCATAGAAGAGGTAAATCATAGCTCCGGGCGCTCTAGCCCTTTACCTCGACGAAGTAGATCGTGAGGGAGCCACGCTTCGTCTGGCGAATCTTTCCGATGGAGAGGTAGGAGGCGTCGGGGCAGGTGGTGAATGCCTCCTGCACGGCCAGCCCGGCGGGCTGCGCAATGACCATCGCAGCGGTGGCGGCGAGGATCACGCGTGGCAGTTTGTCCAGGAGAGGCTCATCCTGGTTGAAGGAGAGGCTGGCAAGGAAGCTGCTCAGCCCCGTGAGCATCCCGGCCACGGCCAGATTGGTCCCGCAGCGCGGATGAATCGCCAACTCCGCCTCCCCAGCCTGAAGTCGCCGGAGCGCATCCTGCACCGCTTCTTCCACCATATCTTGCTCCACATTCCCATAGAGCCAGAAGCCATTTGGGGTCGAGCGGCCCACCATGCTCAAACGATGAAAGCGCTGGCTCAACAGTGTAATCGTGGCGTGTTCCAACGCATGAACACGCCGCACCTTCCCGATGCCGGGCAGTTCCAGAAGCCAATCTTTTAGAGCCATGACACGGTCTCTCTTTCTAACAATGTGACAGATGGCAGGGGAAGCAGTAACAGATGTCAGCAGACGCTATTGCCCTCATCGGACACACTACTCCCT
>JACCSL010000467.1 GCA_013812995.1 Ardenticatenales bacterium
AGGGGACACGGAGCGAAGCGACGTGGGGGTGAGGGCGGCGGGTGGCACGCTTCCCCTCTTCCAAACCACAAATTCCGTCAGAAGCAGAAACGTAATGCTCCAAATGCAAGGAATCTTGTATAGAATCTATCGCCCTTACCGTTTACGTTTTACGTTTTACGCATTACGTACTCTTCCCTGCTGCTACCTTCAATGAATGTAGAGGGCGGGCTCGCTGAGGTAGCGTTGCACCTCGGAGAAATAGCGCCCCATGTGAAGGCCATCCATGAGCGCGTGATGACCCTGGACGGAGAGCGGCAGCTTCAAGGTTCCATTCTCGGCAAAAAATTTGCCCCAGGCGATGCGGGGCACGGAGTCCGCCGGGTGGAGCGGCACGGGGTGGACAATGCTCGTGAAGGAGACCCAGGGAATGGCACTCATATAGAGCAGGTTGTCCTGGCCCGGTTCATCGTCTAGCGTGGGAAAGGCTGTGCAGCGGGCGATGGTTTCCAACGCGAGCGGGGCAAACGCCTTGAAGTCTTCCTGGTAGGCAATGGTGCAAAAACTAAACAACTCATCCTCGGCGGGAATGGTGGTCGCCGGATGTACAATATCGTGTTCGACGACGCCCTCCCCATGAATACGATAGCGAAACTCCGGTATAGTATTTGCAACTCGGGCCAACCCATAGATCAGAGCGAGGTTAAAGGAGAGTTCTTGCTCCTTGATGAAGGGGTAAAAGGCGGTAATATCGACAGTCGCTGTGATATTCAAGTAGGGATAGGCCAGCCGCTGAAAGAGCGCAAAGTGTTTGCGTCGGGGCCAACTCTGCATATCAATGTGGCGCATGGGGGTTGCTCCTCCTGTAGAAATCTCCCCCCATTGTATGTTGGCCCGAGGTTAGCCTCAATTTCGGCCCTCCCAGAAGGCCGTCTAAAATCTGAGGTTCGACTTGACCCTCCTCAATATCAAAGATTATGTAAATATGACAAAAAGTAATTCTTACAGGACGTTCTTCCCTATTCTCCTCCTGCTTTTTCTGGCCGGGCTGCTCTGGTTGGCATGGGAGCCGCTGGCGCTGCTGCTCACCGATCCGGCGGCGCTTCAGCGATGGGTAGCCGAGTTGGGGGCGTGGGGGCCCCTGGCCCTCGTGCTCCTTGGCGTGGTCCAGGTACTCGTCGCGCCGCTGCCGGGCTATCCCATTGTATTTGTCTCCGGTTTCCTCTTCGGGGGCTGGTGGGGCGCTATCTACGCGAATCTGGGCATCCTGCTGGCCGGGATGCTGGCCGCCTGGCTGGCGCGCCTCTTTGGTCGCCCGCTTGTGGCGCGCTTTGTGGCGCAGGCGCACCTCAGCCGCGTGGAACGGCTCTTGGAAAGCGATAGTTCCTGGCTCTGGTTTCTGGTGCTGCTCTTGCCCACCGGCGACCTCCCCTACTTCGCCGCCGGCCTCAGCCGCATCTCCATGCGGAATTACTTTTTTGCCCTGGCCGCCGCGCGGCTACCCTTCACCTTCGTACTCACCCACGCTGCCGCCCGCGCCACGACGGTTCCGCGCGAGATGGCGCTGCTCTTTGTGGGAGTGCTAGCCCTGCTGGGCGGCTTAGCATACTGGCAGCAGGCGCGCATCGAGGGCTGGGTTCATGGGTTGCTCGAAAGAACGATCAGCGATCAGCGGTCAGCGGTCAGCAAGGTACAGAAATAAGGCTCACTCCTATGGATGTGTCCGATTTCATCAATTACTTTTATCCGGCCGCCCAAGCCTGGCTGCGAGGCGATAATCCCTACACATTGAAAGGGGTCTATAACCCACTCTGGGCGTGGTGGATGCTGGGTCCGCTCGCGGTGTGGCCGGCCAGCGTCGCGTGGTGGCTATGGATTCTTTTCTCTCTGGGGGCCTTTATAGGAGCCCTGCTTCTGGTGAGGCAGCGCCCCCATCCTCTGGTTCTCCTCGCGCTGCTTCTGGCTCCAGCGACGCTGGTCCATCTGGTGATGGGGCAGTGGATGATCTGGATGCTGGTCGGTGTTGTTCTGCTGGGTCATCCGGCTAAGGCAGTACAGGGAAGCGGGCTTTTCCTGCTCTCCCTCAAGCCCCATCTGGGATGGCCCTTTCTTCTGCTCACCCACCCGCGCGCTTGGCCGATTCCGATAGCGGCGGCGCTGCTCTCGCTCTTGATGAGGCCGCGCTGGCCCCTCGATTTTCTACAAAGTTTACAGGCGGAGCCCCCCGTAGGCTATGAGCAATTTCTGATTGCCCGCTCCCTCACCCTCGGCATGCCCTTTCTGATTGCGCTCGCGTTGTTTCTGACAGGGCTTGTGCTATGGAGCCTCTGGCGCTTCCGCCCCGCACGAAACTGGCAGTTGGCATTGCTCTGCTGCCTCGCCCTGTTCTACAGCCCTTACCATCGTCTATACGATAATGTGCTCCTCTATTATCCCATCCTTCTGTTGACGGAGGAAGATCGCTGGGCCTGGCTTCTCATTGTGGTGCTGCTCTGGCTCCCCATGATACTGATTGCGCTTCCCTGGGCTCTTTTCGTGGATTGGTTGGTCCCCCTCATTGTGCTACTCCTGCTTGTGTGGCAGATGGCAAAGCGGGCCGTCGCAAAAAGCAAATAATGTCCATAGACTCGGTTGGCGTTCGACCCCACCCTGCAAAGTTTGTATAATTCCCTCCCAATCCACCTGCGCCTGACAAGGAGCCTCTCCATGCCCTACGGCTATCATGGCAAAGTCCTGCATGTGAATCTCACCAGCGGCACGCTAGAGATCGAAACGCCCCCCGATGCCTTCTATCGCACCTACATGGGCGGAAGTGCCCTGGCCATGTGGTATCTCCTGAACGAGATGCCACCCGGCGCGGAGCCGCTTGGCCCGGACAATGTACTGGTCTTTGCGCTGAGTGTCCTGACCGGCACACCTGTCCACGGTCAGAGCCGCGCTACGGCTGCCGCCAAGAGCCCTCTGACGGGCGCGGTGGGCGACAGTCAGGCAGGCGGCTTCTGGCCAGCGGAGATGAAGTTTGCTGGCTTCGATGCGGTCGTGGTCAAGGGAGCGAGCGAGCATCCGGTCTATCTCTGGCTGCACGAGGGGAAGGCAGAGCTGCGCGACGCCAGCCATCTCTGGGGCACCGACAGCGCCGAGTGCTGGGACGCCATCCGGGCGGAGCTGGACGACCTTAAAATCGAGGTCAGCTGCATTGGGCAGGCCGGAGAGAAACTATCGCGCATGGCCGCCATCATGAACATGGCGAATCGAGCACACGGGCGAACGGGCATGGGGGCGGTGATGGGTTCCAAGAAACTCAAGGCCATCGCGGTGCGGGGCAAGATGCGCCCGGAGATGGCAGACCGCGACACGGTGACGGCGCTTTCCCGCTGGGGTCGCGACAAAATCAAAGAAAAGTTCGACGAGGATTTCGGCAAGTATGGCACCAGCGGCATCGTCTCCTCCCAGAATTTCAATGGGGGCCTGCCCACCCACAACTATGCCTCGGGCGTCTTCACGGACTACCGCTCCATCTCCGGCAAGCTCATGTACGAGACGATTCAGACGGAGCGGGATACCTGCTACGCCTGCGCCACCAAGTGCAAGCGGGTCGTTGCGGTCGAGGCGAGCGAGTATGGTTCGGTAGATCCCCGCTTCGGGGGGCCGGAGTATGAGACGATTGCCACTTTTGGCTCCTACTGCGATGTGGGCAGCATCGTGGCCGTCGCCAAGGCCAACGAGATGTGCAATCGCTATGGGCTGGACACGATCTCAGCCGGGGCCACGATTTCCTGGGCGATGGAGGCGTACGAAAATGGCCTGCTCCCCCAGGCGGACGAGGCGGGGATCGCTCTGCGCTTCGGCGATGGGCAGGCGATGCTCCAGGCACTGGAGGCGATGGCCCTGCGGCGTGGCCCGCTGGGCGACCTCCTGGCCGAGGGCTCGGAGCAGGCGGCGCGGCTCTTGAACAATGGCAGCGATGCCTTCCTCCTCACGGTCAAGGGGCAGGAAGCACCGGCCCACATGCCGCAGGTCAAGCGCAGTCTGGGGCTCATCTACGCGGTCAACCCCTTCGGTGCTGACCATGAATCCTCCGCGCATGACACCGCGTACACACCGGGCTGGGGCAAAAAACAGCAATACCGCCTGGGCCAGCTTGGGCTGAAC
>JACCSL010000488.1 GCA_013812995.1 Ardenticatenales bacterium
GGCAGGCAGCTCGGCTGGCGAACCGTCTTCTGCTCCAGCGTCAGGGAGCGGCGCGGCCCGGCATCTACGAGGGCGTCTTTGAGTCGGTAGAACTCCTGGACAAGTTGGCCGATGACTACGGCCCCGACTACGGCTGGAGTCCCTCCCAATTGAACCGCTACGGAGCCTGTCCTTATGGTTTTTTTGCACGAGTTATCCTGCAACTAGACCCCCTACCCGAGCCGCAGGAGGGCGTAGATGTCCGCCAGAGGGGCAACCTGCTCCATGCGCTGCTGGAGGAGCTCCATAGCTGCCTTCACAGTGAGGGGCTGGCGCTCACAGCCGAGCATCGCGAGGCGGTACTTGAGCGACTGGACGACTGCTGCGCGGCACTCTTTGACGCCGCGCCGCGCCGCTATGGTTTCCGGGCGGGACCGCTCTGGGAGTACGAGAAGGAAGAGTTGCACCGCCTGCTCCGGGCGCTGGTGGCATGGGAATGCGAGACCGAGAACGGGGGGGCACAATTCCAACCGGCGTATCAGGAGGTGCGTTTTGGCCTGCATGGCACCCTGACACGGCTGCCACTGGAAGATGCCTTTGGCATCCCCTTCGATCTTCATGGGGTGATTGACCGCATCGACCAGGACGCGGAGGGCTATATTCGCATCATCGACTACAAGAGCGGTAGCCAGACATACTCCGAGAACGATATCCGGCGTGGGCTGGCCTTTCAGAGTGCCCTCTACGCGCTGGCCGCCGAGCGGCTGCTCCCTGATATTTCCGGTGTGGTCGACAGTTATTACCTCCATCTCCCCACACGCAAACGGAGCGGTCATCTACGCTTTGCCTCGCAGGTGTATGACAATGACGTCGTGCGAGAAGCCGTGGCTCAGGCCGCGCTCTTTGTGGCGAGCGTGCGCGCGGGCTACTTCCCCAGCGCCCCCGGCAAGCCTGGGCAGGGCCATCTCTGTCGGAGTGGGTGCGAGTATGCGGGGCTGTGCCGCGTGACGCGGCGCAGCGTTGCCAAGGCGGGGCAGTTCGAGAACCAGGGGGACGATGGCGACTAAACATCTCACTGAGCAGCAGATGCAGGCAGTGACGATTCAGGGGCGCGCGCTCCTGGTTGAGGCGGGCGCTGGCACCGGGAAGACAGCGGTGCTGGTCGAGCGCTTCCTGCACCTGCTGGCGGAACACCCCGAGTGGTCGCTGGAGAGCATCGTCGCGGTCACCTTCACGGAGAAGGCCGCGCGGGAGATGCGCCACCGCATCCGCGAGGGCGTCGAGCACCTCGCTCTGGCCAACGGGGAACAGTCGGCATGGCAGGCGCGCCGCCGGAGCCTGGACCGGCTCCAGGTGGGTACCATCCACAGCCTGTGCGCGCGGCTGCTGCGGGAAAATGCGATTGCGGCAGCCGTAGACCCCCGCTTCGAGGTGCTGGACGAGCAGGACGCCGCTGTTCTCCAGGAAGAGGCCATCGACCAGACCCTCGCGAGAATGGCACAGGAAGGAAACCGCGCGCTGGCCCTGCTCGCCGCCCTGCGTGTCAGCGACCTGAAGGAGGAGTTGGTCACCCTGCTGGGGCAGCGCGGAACGGTGAGTCGGCTCTTTGCCGAGTTGCCAGAGCCGAAGGTGCTGCTGGAGCGGTGGCAGCGCGAGACGGCGGCGATGCGGGAGCATCTCTGGGAGCGCCTGCTACACACGGAGCCGGAGCTGGCCGAGGCACTTGATGAGATCCCCCAGGTGGCGATCACAGCGCCCACGGACAAATTGGCTTTCTTCGTGGAGCTGGCGCAGACAGGGTGCCACCACCTGGAAGCGGGCGATTTAATAAGCGCGGCGGAGTGCTTTTTAGCCATCCTGGTCAACGTGGGCAGCCGGGCCAGTTGGGGCGGCGCGGAGGAGCTTCAGCAGCTCAAAGAGTGGCTCAAGGCGCTGCGGGCCGCCGCCCAGACCCTGGCGAAAACCGGTTGTCTCAAGGCGGTGGGCGAGGCGGACCAGCACGCCGCCGAGGCGCTCCAGCAATGGCGGATGCTCTGGGAGGCGGTGGAGGGAAGCTACACGCGGCTCAAGCAGGAGCGCCAGGCGCTGGACTTCGACGACCTGGAGC
>JACCSL010000498.1 GCA_013812995.1 Ardenticatenales bacterium
CACGACGGGGGAGGAGGAAGAGCGCATCAATCTGCTCTATCCTGGGGAGTTCTTCGGGGACATCTCGCTGCTGAACGGCGAGCCACGCGGGGTGACGGTGCGCGCTACCATGCCCAGCGAGGTCTTGTTCATTGAGGCAGAGGATTTTTTTGCGCTTCTGGAAGCCTACCCTGAGCTGGAGAGCAGCCTCAACAGCTATGGGGAGGAGATCGCCGAGCGCACCCAGCAGCGCTTTGAGGGGCAGGGGAAAGAGGAGGTTGTGCTCTACTACGCCCGCCGTCACCCCTTTGCGCTTGTAAAGCGATTGGTTCGCGTGGTGGTTTTCCTTGTCATCTGGGCCATTGCCCTGATTGGGGCCTATTTTATCTTCCAGACCAATCCGGATGCTCAGCGCGCGGTGGCCTTCATCGGTGTGGCAAGCCTGCTCATTCCAACGGTATTGGTCGGCTGGGAAATAATGGATTGGTATAACGATTACTACATCCTGACCAATCAGCGCGTCATTCATATCGAGAAGGTGATCGGCTTTATGAATGAGCGCTTCGAGGCCCCGCTCGCCAAGATTCAAAATGTGAATGTGGCCCAGGCGACCCCGTTGGCCGAGATGCTGGGCTATGGCAAGGTGGTGATCGCTACGGCCGCCCAGGGCGGTAGCGGCACGCTTGTCCTCGACTATATGCCCGATGCTGACGTCATCGCCGAGCGCATCATCCATGAGCTGAATAAAGAAAAGGGCATGATGGCCCAGCAGGAGAAGGACAAGAGGCGTAAGCAGCTGCGGGCCGCGCTTGGCTTCGACCCGAGTGCAGAGGCGGCGGCCACCAAGGCGGAGACACCGCCTCCAGCCGCGCCCAAGCAACGCTGGCCCGCCTTTGGGGCGCTCCTGCGGCGCACGATCCACTATCTCACTCCCCTTACCCGTGAGCAAAAGGGGAGTACGATCATGTGGCGCAGGCACTGGATTCTCCTGATGCTCACCTCCATGCCGTTCTACCTGATGCTTCTGGGGGCGGTTGCCGGAACGCTCGCCGCCCAGGCCTACCTGAGCCTGGAGGGGGCTATCTCAACGATTGTATGGGGCGTTGGGGGGCTGGTGGCGCTCGTTTCCCTCAGCATTATCATCTGGCTCTATGCCGACTGGCGGAACGATGTCTACATTTTGACCTCGGATGCGATTCTGGATGAGGAGCAAAACCCGCTGGGCTTCAACAAGGAGACCCGCCGCGCGCCCCTCGATACGATTCAGGATATTCGCTACGTTCAGAATAACCCTCTCATGGTCTGGTTGGGGGTGGGCAATGTACTCATTCAAACGGCAGGGCAGCAGGGGGAATTTACCTTCGATTGGGTAGAAGACCCGCAAGAAGTTCAGTACGATATTTTCCAGTACATCCAGGCCCGCCAGAAGCAACGCCAGCAAAGCGAGGCAGCGGCCATCAATCAGGAACTGGTAGAGCTGCTCAAAATCTATGAGGAGGAGCGCCATCATAAAGACAGTGCTCCCCCGCCGCCTGCCCCGGTCGAGGTGCCCACTGAGTCATCCGACCCGGATGCCACCAAGCCCTCGCGCTCGGTATGATGGGGCCGAGTAGTTTGACAAAAGAGTGTATCTCCGTAAACTACGCGGCGCAGTAGAACTGAACAAACCGCTCATCGCGAGGGGGGGAGGGACCGGCCCTGTGAACCCCCGGCAACCAGTGTGCTTCTCAATCGACAACGAGGGAGCCGCATCAGGTGCCAAATCCGGCAGGTAGCGCCGAGGTCTCGGTTGCGCCTCCTGACAGATGAGAGACTCAGTGTGTTGTCGAAGGATACTTTGTTACACAGAGGTCTCTTGTCCTTGGATGGGCATGGGACCTTTTTTTGTGTGTGCGGCTAATGCGAACGATTGAATGGGTGCCCGAAAAGAATATCGTCAAGATGATCGACCAGCGTGTGCTCCCCCACGAGGAGAGTTGGTTGGAATTCGACGACTCTCGCGAGGTCGCAGAGGCGATCCGGGGAATGGTGATTCGCGGCGCGCCTGCCATCGGGGTAGCGGCGGCCTTCGGCATGGTGCTTGCCGCGCAGCAGAGCCGTGCCAGTACCCACGACGACCTGCTACGTGACCTCCGCGCCGCGCACGATGTGCTCTACGCCGCCCGCCCCACCGCCGTCAATCTGCGCTGGGGGCTGGAGCGGATGATGCAGTGTGCCAGCCACCTCACAACTGAAACCCTGGACGAGACGCGCGCCCGCCTCCTGCGCGAGGCCCAGCGCATTGCGGACGAGGATGTGCAGATCAACCAGACGATGGGGGCTCATGGGGCCAGGCTTCTACCCCGCCAGGCCAATGTGCTGCACCACTGCAACACCGGCGGCCTCGCCACCGTGGACTGGGGCACCGCCCTGGGCGTCATCCGCTCCGCGCATGAGCAGGGAAAGGGAATCCATGTTTTTGTGGATGAAACCCGCCCCCGTCTCCAGGGTGCGCGCCTGACGGCCTGGGAGTTGATGCAATGGGGCGTGCCCATGACACTCATCGCCGATAACGCGGCGGGCTACTACATGCTCAACGGCCAGGTTGATGCGGTGCTGGTCGGCGCGGATCGCATCGCTGCCAATGGGGACACGGTCAACAAGATTGGCACCTACAAGCTCGCGGCGACGGCCAAAGACAGCAACATCCCCTTCTATGTCGTGGCCCCAACCTCTACGATAGACCTGCGCACCCTGACCGGGAAAGAGATTCCCATCGAGGAGCGGGACCCGCGCGAGGTTACACACCCAGACGACGATCCACGCGGTATCGCACCGGAAGGCGTTCAGGTGGGCAATCCCGCCTTCGATATTACCCCGCACCGTCTGATTACCGCGATCATCACCGAGTATGGGCCGATTTATCCCCCCTTCGATGAAACCCTGCTCCCTGTCGTGGAGCGGGCCGCCGCGGACCGCAGAGCCGGGCGGGTTGTCTCGCCGGAGGATGTTTTACATGAGTAAGAAAGCAAAACCTTCTATGACCAAACAAGTTGTACTGATTGGCTCGATTGCCTACGACTATCTCATGCGCTTTCCAGGGCACTTCAACGAGCACATTCTCCCTGAGCACCTGGATCGCCTCAGCCTTTCCTTCCTGGTAGAGGAAATGCGCAAAGAGCGCGGCGGCGTCGCGGCCAACATTGGCTACACGATGGCCCTCCTGGGCGAGCACCCGCTGCTTTTTGGCACGGTCGGGCAGGATTTCACGGACTATCGGGAGTGGCTGGAGCGGCATGGCGTTGACACCAGCAGCGTGCTGATGATCGAGGACAAGTTTACCTCCTCCTTCTTCGTCAACACCGACCTGAATAACTGTCAGATCGCCACCTTCTACGCAGGGGCAATGGAGGATGCCATCAAGCTCTCCCTCCACAACCTGAAGCGGGAAAACATTGCCTTCGTCGTTGTCTCCCCCACCACGCCCGAGGCGATGGCCAAGGGCGTACGCGAGTGCAAGGCACTGGGCCTTCCCTACATCTACGACCCCAGCCAGCAGATTATCCGCCTGACCAAGGAGGATCTGCTGGAGGGAATCGAGGGCTCGACGATGCTCATCGTGAACGACTACGAGTTGAGCCTCATCGAGAAGAAGACCGGGCTGGCGAGTGCCGAGATTCACCAGATGACAGGCACCCTAATCGTGACGAAGGGCGAGCATGGTGTGACGGTTCTGAACAGCCAGAGCTACCATATTCCTGCGGTTTTCACCGATACCGTCGTCGATCCGACAGGGCTCGGCGATGCCTTCCGGGGCGGCTTCCTGCGCGCGCACCTGGCCGGGGCCGATTGGGAAACCGCCGCGCAGATAGGGGCGTTGGCCGCTACCTACTGCCTGGAATCGGTAGGCACGCAGGGCCATCGCTACACCCCCGAGGCGTTTATCAGTCGCTTCGAGAAATGCTACGGAAACAGCACGCGCGTTCGGGACATCCTGAAAACGTAATTTACTCAAAATCTCTACTAAGGAGTTCGTATCAATGGCTGAATATCATATTAAAGACATCAACCTGGCGGAGAAGGGCCTTTTCCGCATGAAGTGGGCCGCCAAAGAGATGCCCGTTCTCGACCTGATCGAGAAGCGTTTCAAGGAAGAGCGCCCGTTCGATGGCATCCGCATGGCCGCGACGATGCACGTGACCTCCGAGACGGCGAACCTCATGCGCATCCTGCTTGCGGGCGGTGCTGAGGTCGCGCTGTCGGCGTCGAATCCTCTCTCGACCCAGGATGACATTGCGGCGGCGCTGGTCGCGCACTACGAGATGCCCGTGTACGCCATCAAAGGCGAGGACACGGAGACCTACAACCAGCACCTGAACGCGGTTCTGGACATCAAGCCGCACCTCACGATGGACGACGGGATGGACCTGGTCGCCACGCTCCATAGTTTGCGCTCCGAGCTACTCGACAATGTCATCGGCGGCACCGAGGAAACCACGACGGGGGTGATCCGTCTCCGCTCGATGGCGAAGGATGGCGCGCTCAAGTTCCCCGTCATCGCGGTGAACGATGCCATGACCAAACATTTCTTTGACAATCGCTATGGCACCGGCCAAAGTACCATTGATGGCATTATCCGTGGCACGAACATTCTGC
>JACCSL010000536.1 GCA_013812995.1 Ardenticatenales bacterium
GGCGAGCGCAGGTCATTCGCACCGAATGTGAGCAGTTATCCCTAGCAACGTTATGTCAGCAGGTCCGCCAGGCCCTTCAGACAGGGGATCGGATAGGGATATGGCTCTATGCCCAATGCCTACGTCCGCGCCTGGGTCATGCAGCAGACGGGACGTCACCCCATCTGGCTGAACTCAGGGACTTGTGGGAGGTGCTTCAAGCCGCCGTCGAGCCCACACCCCACCTGGCCCCAACCCACTAAACCCGGCGGGCGTTCGCGCCCCTCACCCTCAACCCAAGGAGACACACATGGAAAACGATTCGGGACAGAGCACCTCGCTCTGGATGGCAAGCACCTCTCTACCAAACTCCGTCATGCCTTTGACGCAGGACATCGAGACCGATGTTTGTGTCGTAGGGGCAGGCATCGCGGGCATGACGACGGCCTACCTGCTCCGCCGCGCGGGCAAGCGCGTGGTCGTGCTGGATGATGGCCCCGTCGGGGGTGGTGAGACCGGGCGCACGACCGCCCACCTGGCAAATGCCATTGACGACCGCTACTGCGAGATCGAGCGGCTGCATGGCGAGCGCGGCGCACGGCTGGCCGCTGAGAGTCATACGGCGGCTATCGCGCAGATTGAGGCCATCGTGCGCGAGGAGCAGATCGACTGTGACTTTGCGCGCCTGGATGGCTACCTATTCCTCGGGCCTGGCGATCCTCCAAGTCTCCTGGAAGAGGAGTTCGCGGCAGCGCAGCGGGCGGGGCTTCCCGTGCGCTGGGTGGAGCGTGCGCCCTTGGCTGCCTTCGATACGGGGCGCTGTCTCTGCTTCCCGGACCAGGGGCAGTTTCATCCCCTCCAATACCTGGCCGGAGTGACGGCGGCCCTGGAGCAGGCAGGCGGATTGCTCTTCACCCACACCCATGTCACTGACATCGAAGAGGAGAAGAGCCTTTGCCGTGTGAAGGGTGCTGGGTTTACGGTCAGCGCCAGAGATGTCGTCGTGGCAACCAACTCCCCGATCAACAATCTGGTCGTGTTGCATACCAAACAGGCTCCGTATCGCACCTATGTAATTGGCCTCCGGGTGCCGGCGGGCTCGGTAACACAGGCGCTCTATTGGGATACGTGCGACCCCTACCATTATGTGCGGCTCCAGTCCTTCTCTACCTCTAACACTCCGCCCAACGAAGATAAAACAGGCTACAACCTCCTGATCGTGGGTGGTGAAGATCACAAGACGGGACAGGCCGACGATGGCGAGCAGCGCTTCGCCCGCCTCGAAGCGTGGACGCGCGAGCGCTTCAAGGTGGCCGAGAACGTCGAGTTCCGATGGTCCGGTCAGGTAATGGAGACGGTGGACGGGCTAGCATTTATTGGGCGCAATCCGCTTGGCAGCGAGCATGTTTATATCGTCACAGGAGACTCGGGGATGGGCATGACGCATGGCACCATTGCGGGCATCCTGCTCACGGACCTCATCACGGGACGGGACAATGAGTGGGCCACGCTCTACGATCCCCGGCGGCTCACACCGGGCGCGCTTGGTACTTTTCTGAGAGAGAATCTGAACGTGGCGGTCCAGTACAAGGACTGGCTCACGCCGGGCGATGATCCCGCGCAGATTCCACCAGGGAGTGGGACAGTCATCCGCCGGGGGTTGCTGAAGGTAGCCGCCTACCGAGATGAACAAGGCGTACTGCACGAGCATTCGGCCAGCTGCACCCATCTGGGCTGTATCGTGGCGTGGAATTCAGAGGAAAAGACATGGGACTGTCCCTGTCACGGCGCTCGCTATGACCCCTATGGCAAAGTTGTCACCGGCCCCGCCACTGATCCCTTAGCGCCTGTCGGTCAGCGGCGTGTTGAGCCAGGGTCCGGTGCATAAGCGTGGCATGCTTGGTGCTGCTCGGGCCACCTGGCGCAGCTCCTGGCACCACCCGCCCCGCCATCAACCCGGCTGAACCTTACGGTGCGGGAGCAAGTCTTACAGACGTAAGGGCGCGAAAGCCCAGTGGCTTTAGGATACTGCGTGAAATCCGCGCCCCATTTGGCAGCAAGGACAGGAAAGATTTTGGGTGTGTTTCAAATGAGTTGAGGGTCAAAGGCGAGTCCTGTAGAGTAAGGTCGCAACAACCACTCAGGAGGAAACGGAGATGACCCTCAACTCACAGGGGATTATACAGGAAGTGCGGCAGGAATTTGAAGTCATCTTGAGCTATGTGACGGGGGAGGAAGCGCAACAGGCGCGCGCGGATGAAATCAAGCGGGGACTATTGCGGCGCTTGCTGGGACTAGGCGGGCGGCTGTTGCTGCTGTTTTTCATTCAGCGGGCCGCCACCTACCCACGCACGGGGCAGACGAGCACCCAAGGGGAAGCGATCCCCTATCAAGGGCAACGCACGCGCCATTACTTCTCCATTTTTGGGAAGCTGGCGGTGCCGCGTCCCTACTTTTTATCAGGCGGGGGTGGGCGGCGCGAGTCCGCTGGATGGCGAGTTCAGTCTGGGAGCAGACTGTTATTCAGAACCCCTGCGGGACATGGTGGAAGAGTTAGCTGTCTGTATGACGTATGAGAAAGCGTGCCACTTTGTGGCCCGTTATTTTGGTCACTCGCTTTCGACACGGACGGTGCAACGGTTGGTGGCGCAGGATGCCAGCGCGGTGCTGGCCTATTATGAGCAGCGCCCGGCCCCCAACGTGAGTGAAGAAGGAAGTATTTTGGTCATTCAAGGCGATGGCAAGGGGGTCCCCTTGGTGCGGCCTGCCGCCGCCGCGCGCAAAGTCCGCCTGGGGCGTGGCGAAAAACGTAACCAGAAGAAAGAGGCCATCGTGACGACCGGCTACACGGTAGCGCCCTACCCGCGCACGGCGGATGAGTTCATTGAGGCACTCTGCGCCCCTGTGCCCACCGCTGAAGCCGCCTTGGCAACGGAGCGCCCCGCGCCACAGCACAAACACCTGTGGGCCACCTTAGACGGCAAAGAGGCGGCGTTGGAGCGCCTGCAACGCACCATTCGCGTGCGCCAGGGCAGCCATATCACGCATCAAATCGCGCTGTGTGACGGCTGTGAGGCGCTTCAGCAACGGCTGCAAGAGGCGTTTCCTGACTTCACGCTGATTCTGGACGTGATTCATGTCAGCGAGTACCTCTGGAAGGCCGCGACCGCCTTGTGGGGAGAATGCGACGAGCCGCGTATCCCGTGGGTGAAGACGCACCTGCACACCCTGCTCGCGGGACAAACCGCCCAGGTGGTGCAAGCCTTGCGGGACCAAGCCAGCCAGCCCGAATGCAGTACCCAGGCGCACCGCCACCTCTCCCAGAGCGCCGCTTACTTCGCGCGTAATGCCCCCTACATGGCCTATGATGACTATCTCGCGCACGGCTGGCCCATTGCCTCGGGCGTCATTGAGGGCGCGTGTCGTCACCTCGTCAAGGATCGATTTGAACTCTCTGGGATGCGCTGGACCCAAGACGGCGCGGAACACCTGCTCCGCTTGCGTGCTGTTCATGAGAATGGCGATTGGAACACCTATCATGCCTTCCGTCACCGCCAACGCCATGCCCAACTTTACGGCTCTCCTTTCCCAGGCCACCCTGTCCCTGAAGCGCTACTGCTTGAGTCCCATACCTTGCCCTTGGCCGCCTAGCTCTTCAACTCAGATGAAACACACCCGTGACAATTAAGCCCTGGGAAGGATACCAGAATTGCACAGCCAACTGCTTGGCCTCGACATCCTGTTTGTAAGTCGCTTGATACAACCCAGGCTCCCCAAAACATTCCAAAACCCTATCGGCGGACGGCTGTACTTCTTCCCATCTCACATCAATTGCCACCATCTCGCCCCCGCGAGATTCGGCAAAATACAGTTTGCCTTGATATTCCCAGCTGAACGCGTAATGTTCACCGCCAAATTCATGCAGTTCAATGCTTGAGTGGGGTATGTTATAGGTAGTTTCTATCCATTCAGGCCATCGGTAACAACTTAAGAAAACTGGCTGTCTGTCAAATGCGGTCCGAGCAACCCGTCATTCTGCGCTGCCAAAGGCGGTAGGGGGCATTAGGCGGCATGCTAGCCTGGGGCCTTTTGGTAAATTGAGCATGAACAAGGGTCAGCCAGGGTACTACCAGAAGGTCACAAGAAATGCACGGGTTAACCTTGTGACAAATTGCTTCGGTGGGATGGTGCTCTTAGCGAGAAATCTCGCCCAATTGTGATTTGACAGTCGGCTCAAAACCTTAAGTTGTTACTGATGCTTTCAGGCATGGTTTCGGGCTGGAGGTCACCAAAACTCAATATCTGAAGGGAGCTTTCCAGGATTTGCTCACAGCTTATCGGTTGGCCGGGAGCCTGGCAGGCTGCTGTCAATCCCAGGAGAAGCCAGAGTGTGAGCAATAGATATACTTTTGGCATTTGCCAACCAGCCTCGTACCTGGATTGGTATGGTGAAGTTTGTTTGCAGTTCCGCCTTCAGGCAGGCATCTCGGCGCACGGCTTGGCTGAAGCCGGAACTACAAACCACCTCCTCCGCTCCTCCGCTCCTCCGCTCCAACGCTCCAACGCTCCCTGCTACCCCTCGCAGAGCCCCTTGGGCAACTCGCTCGACGCGGAGGGATCGAGAAGCCAGAGGAGGTCGCCCTGGGTGGGCGTTACCTGCTGGATGGGATACGATTTGCCCGAGCCGGTCAATATCTCGGCCAGCCGCACGGACTTCTCGCTGCCCTTCACCAGGATGAGCACGCTGTGTGCGGCGCTGAATACCGGGAAAGTCACGGTCAGGCGCATGGTCTCCAGCGTGGGGACCGGGTTTGCCACGGCCAGATGGCGCTGCTCGTCCAGTGCCTCACTCTCCGGAAAGAGCGAGGCAGTGTGTCCATCCACGCCCATGCCCAGCAGCACCACGTCGAAGCGCGGCACCCCGCCGGGCGGCAGCGAGAAGAAGAGACGCATGTTCTGCTCGTACATGGCCGCGTTGTCCCGTGGCGCGCCCTCCGTGGGGAAGCGATGGACGTGCGGGTCATCGGAGGCAATCCCCAGCGGCTCCAGCAAGGTCTCCAGCACCAGACGGAAATTACTCTCCGGGTGATCGGGTGGCACGCAGCGCTCATCGCCCCAGAAAAATTGCACATTCTTCCAATCGACCTGTCCCACCTTCGCGAGCGCCTGGTAGATGGGCGTCGGGGTGCTACCGCCCGACAGCAGCAGCGTGGCCTGCCGCCGCGCCGCCTGCGCCGCGCGCAACCGTACCACGATCTGCTCCACCGAGCCCTCGACCCACGCCTCTGTCGTCTCGAAGCAAAATATTTTCTGGCTCATGCTAATTTCTCCAGTATGCCCCGCACCATCAGCAGGGTCTCCTCGTAAACACGATCTCGCGCCATCAGGTCCAGCTCTCGGGAAAGCAGAGCAGCCTCCGACTCGTCGGTGAGGTGCCCCATGCGCTCCAGCGGTGCCTCGCCCGGTAGGTCAACGATGCCCTCCGCGCAATCCTCTGCTACACGCTGCACGACAAAGCGCGCCCCGCCCCCTTCCAAGGTCACGCGGATGAGTCCCAGGGGCTCGGTGTGGGTCGAGAGGGAGAGTTGTACCCCCTCTCCATCGGCCCGGCGAAAGCGACTACTCTCGGGCTCGGCGTGCTCCACCTGCCAGCCCAGCCGACTCGCCAGCCAGCCCGCCAGCAGCCAGCCCGCGCTCCGCCCCTCCCCCGTCTCGATGTGGACCTTGTCCAGCGTTGCGAGGTGGTCGCGGTTCGCCGGGGAATCGAAAAGCTGGGCAATCATCTCGCGCCAGGAGGTCAGCCGGCTCCAGTTCAGGTCGCTGGTATGCGGGTTCACCCACTCCCCGGAGAGCGTCTGGAGTGAGAAGCCGCCGGGCAGAGTAGAGGAATCCAGGAAAACACGATCCGCCAGCCGGGCGAGCTCCTCGTACAACTCGCTATCGAACTCTGGGGGCAGCGCCCACCAGAGCACCACGGGCAGATTCGCGGTAAGCAGCGTTCGCACCGCGCCCGGCAGTCGCTCCCGCGCCCGCCCCGCCGCGTGGAGCCGAATCTGCTCCGCGCAGAGCGAGCGCGTGTGCATCCCGCAGAGGAGCGTAG
>JACCSL010000539.1 GCA_013812995.1 Ardenticatenales bacterium
CCAAGCGTAGAACCGGGTGCCCGCGTCCCCAGCGCAGCGCCGTCGCGCCGCCGGAGATAGCCGCCACCATGAGTCCGGGCACAAGTGGAGCCCCATAATGCTGTAGGCCGCCATACTGTCCAAAGTAGTCGCTCAGCAGGTTCAGCACGAAATGCGGCGCGAAGAGCAGCCAGGAGAGCGGCGAGAGCAGCATTAGCCCGCCCGTGGAGCGCACAAAGTCTTGCAGGAAGGCAGTGCGCCAGGGGTCGCCCAGCAGGTCGACCCAGAGAGCAGGCCGCGTGAGCATTCCCCACAAAATGCCCAGCGGACCCTCGCCGAAAGCTGCGTAGCGCTCGAAGAAGATGGACTCCTCCTGCCCTCCACCGTACCGCTGATCCGCGAAGGCAGCGATGATGCCAAAGACCGCAATCCCTATGCCCATCGCACCGCTGGCCAGCAGCGCCACCCCTGGTCGCCACGCGCGCCTAGCAACAAGCGCCCACGCGCCCAGCGCGCCGACCAGTAGCCCCGCATCCTCGCGAACCAGCAGCAGCAGGAGCACCAGCGGCGCGACGCGCTGCCATTTTCCCTGTCGCCCCCAGGCAATCGCCAGGAGCAGCGGGGCCACCGCGAAGGGCAGCGCGTGGACCTCCGAAGTGTTGGCGCGGCCCACAAACGGGGAGAGCAGGTAGAGCGCGGCAAACACTAGCCCCGCGCCATCATCCGGGCGCGCAGAGCTGCGCGCCACCGCCCAACTGTCGCGCGCCAGCCAGAAGACCGGCAGCGCTCCGGCAGCCAACGCCACCGTCTGAGCCAGTAGTAGCACAGTCACACTATCCCAGAAAAGATAGAGCAGTCCCATCGCGATCCAGATCGGCTCCAGGTGTTCTCCGTAGCGCGGCACGGATTGAGTGCCCTCGGTGCGCTCCAGAATGCGCCCGTGCTGAGAGTTCCACACCACCTGATCGATGTTGCTCAGGTCATCCGCGCTCGTCACAAAAGCGTTGTGTAGCCTTATCGCCACGCTGCCCTGGAAAAGCACATAGGCCACCATCATCAGCCCAAGCAGCAGATAGGCGCGGCGGGGGGGCATAGAGTAAAGAGAAAAGGCTTGAATATGACTTCGGATCATACTTCCTCAATAGAGCAAGCCGACGGTTTTGTCGCAAGTAAGTGGTAGTCTACCTTCATAAAGGGCTTTCCAAATCTATCCCATTTAACCCCCCAACCAAACTACCCTCATCCTCACCAAGGAGTTTTAAGATGGTACAGAACCATGAATACCTCAAACTCAAGCCAGCTCTTGTTCCCAGCCCATTGTGGTATAGGAGCGTGTGTAAAGTGTTGGGGAGCAAAAGCAAGGCATGGCGTTCCATTCGGGCACAAGTACTGGATGCTGCCAAAGAAGCCTGCTACCACTGTGGTGCTCACCATGCAAAAGGCATGATCTGCCATGAGGTCTGGGACTATGATGATTCATCGCACATTGCCAGACTCAATCGTTTCAACCTTGTCTGCCCAGACTGTGATGCAGTTTTACACTTCGGTTTCACGTTCGTTCTTGCATTTCGGCAAGAAGCCGAAGGTAAGGCGAATGTTATCGCGGAGCAGAGGGAGCGTGTAGTAGCACAACTCAAACAAGTGAATAGTATCTCTGAGGCAGAAGCCCTGGCTGTGATGGAGTTTGCTGGCAGGCAGCACTCCGAACGATCACGACATAGCTGGCAGATTGAGATAGCAAGCTCTCTTATCGACGCATATCCGCTTTTAGCCAATCTACGGCTCTAGCGACACCGACTATCCTCGCACAGGATTGAAACGCTCGCGGCCCATCTGCGCGAGCAGGGCTACGAGGCCATGTACCTGGAAACGCACCAGATATGACACTCTGCACGGGCTTGCGCCCGGCAGCTACTTTCGCCCCCCCTGCGTCCGCGCACTCCCCAGACCCTGTGGCGTAGCCACCTCCGAGGAGCCGTATCAAGCGAGGAAGAACGAGGGTAGTGCCAACCCGTTCCGGCGGTCCTGCCAACCAGCAAATTGCTGCCTGACGATCGGATTGACGACCGGAACACCTGGCCCTTTCGAGCTCAGGCTTTCGGATAAGTATCTGAACGAGCGATGGAAGAAGCGGAAGCCAATGTTGAGCGCGGCGTTATGGTCGGCGTTGCCGTGCATGAGGCAGTTGGGGCACAGGTAGAGCGGGCCACCGGGGCGATACTCGAGCGGAGCTTCTCCTGTTGCGTAACGTGCCACGGGACGATGACCGCAGGCAGAACAATCCTGGCTAGTAAAGGCCGGACTGACGCGGCTGGTGAGAATCCCCTGCTCCCAGGCTTTATAGCGCGCGAACTTGACGATCTTGCCCTTCAGCCAGTAGGCGCGCTTTTCATTGCCCCGCTGACTGTAGCGACCCTTTTGCGGCTTCAGATTATCCAAGTGCTCAAAAATGAGAATAGTGGCCCCATATGCCTGCGCAAACTCGACGATGCGGCGGCTGACGCGGTGCGCCTCGTACTCATCGATCGCCTGGATCTTCTGCCACAACTTGACGTTATCCACTTCCCCTTCGGTCAGAATCCCGCTCTGGCTCCGCTTGACGGCCACCTTGCCCAAGAGCCTTCTCCTGCGGGCGTGAAGCTCCTGTCCCCCGCGCATAAAGCGGGTGGCGACTTCCGTCCCGTCGGCTTGCAAGATGGTGCAAACGGCCAAAGCATCCCCTAGATTCAAATCCACCGCACAAACACGCAACTGGGGATTGTGCGCTACCTGTTCCAGCGCCTTGACTGGCTTTTGGACTGGCTTTTCTAGCGGCGTATGCAGCCGCAAGCGCCCCCTGTGCCGCGTGATGATCGGACTCCCCGGTTCCCAGCCGAGGGGCAAGGTAGTTCCCTTCAGTCGCAACTTGACCCACTGCCAACTGCTCCCACTGTAGAGCCGTACCATGATACTGCTGTCTGTCCGTTCCTTGTACATCTTTTTATAGAACGGCAAGTTGAAGTTGAACGTACGCGGGGGCACCGGTGGACGTGGGTGAAAGCGTTTACCTTTGGCCTCAAATTTCGCTTTTTGTTTCTGCCAGCGCTTAAAGGTGCTGCGGAAGGATTGGAAGGCACCCCGCGCTGCGTTAATGGCGGCACGCCGCACCATTGTCGGAATGTCAGCGTCAATGGCCTTGTCCAGGGGCCAAAGTGGAGTAGGATTCTCTTTTGTGCGATGGGTGAGCTTTTCAGCCTGGGTGAGGGCGTCTTTTTGGTTGAGGCCAAGCAGGCCCGGATGAGCCTGGTAGAGGTCGAAGTAGAACATAACCACCTGGTTATAGAGGACTCTGGTGGCATCATACCAGCCGACAAGTCCAGGACGGTTTTCTATCTCGCTTCGATGGGTTTTGACAGCTTGGGCCATGAGGGTTTGACACCTGATTCATACATTCAGAGCTTTATTAACTTACTTGAGTTTAGAGCCAAGGCTCTGAGCAACGGGTAGGCAGAACAAACCGAGACGCGAGGCGTTCGGCACCTTACCAACTGAAAGCGAAGGAGAAAGGGGAAAGTTAGGCCGCTTTGCGGCGCTTTTTCCCCTTTTTAACGATGGGATGGCGTGGGCGCAGGGCGGGCTGGAAGCCTGGCGCGCGCCCACGCCCTTTTCCAGCGGGTTGGGGCGCGCGGGCAGGGGTTCCCAACGTCAGCAAAAAGGGCAACGCCTGGCGTTGCACCTGTCTGGGCGTCATGGGACGGGCTTGGGACTGAGTGCGCTGGGGTTGCCAGGGGGGACGCTTGTCGGCGACATGGGGCCGCAGGAGCAGGAGTTGGCAATAAGCCAGCGCACAACACCAGAGCCAGCGCTGCCGATGCGCTAAGTCGGGCGAGGCAGCGCTGGTCAGGCCCAGATGCTGTTTCAAAAAGCGGAACAGATGCTCGACCGCAAAGCGCCACAAGTACATCTGAGCCAAGTCCGCTAAGCCGACCGAGGTCGGACCCGTCCAAAACAACAGGAGGGGGCGCGCAAAACGCGGCGTGCCATCGGCCTTGAGAAACTGGACACAGAGCACCATACCGACCAACGCTGGCAGCTTATACAAATGGAGGCCCTCCCAGGCGCTCAACCGTACGGTTTGCCCCAACAGGCAGCATATCTCCTCCCGGTCCGGCGCACGCCACGGCGCGGACAACTTGAACTTACGCCCATGTTTGCGCGGTCGCCCTTTCTGACCGAGGGTGCGTTCGGGCGGCGCTTCATAGAAGAGCTGGTTGCGGCGCAAGCGCACCAGCGCATAAACGAACTGCACCGTCACAAAGAGCTGGAGGAAGAGCGCGTTGCCGTACAGGGCGTCGGCGACTACCACCTTGGGGCGCGCGTTCCGTTGCGCGAGGGCCTGCACCTGCGCTGCACCGACCTGTGAGTCGCTACTTGAACTGGCGACTCGTTCAATGTCCTGCGGCATTACCCAAGAGCTCCCCCGCGCCACCAACCGCACCAGCCATGAGTAGCGGTGCCCCACGACCGTCGGGGCGTGGCGGCCTTTTTTCGCCTGGGTGCGGTCAGGGAAGGTCGGTGCAGCGGCGGCAGGGTCGTCGGTACAGTCCAACGCATAGACCTCATAGCCGCCGATTGGTTCAGCATCGGCTGGCTGGCACTCGTCGAGCACCTGCCGCACTGCCTCCAGGTCCAGTCGCCCTTCATTGAGCACATCGTAGACGCTACTGAAGCTGCGCCGAAACAAGGGCGACTCGCTCATGGCGACGGGCGATTCCACCTGCTGCGCGCTGGTTAGCGCGTCGATCAGCTCCATCCCTGCATCCGCCCGCTGGCTAAAACTCTGGTATACTCCTTCGCGGAATCGGTCGATCATAGGTTTCTCTTTCCTCGTGAGGGATTTGATGAACCTATCATCCCCGATTCCTTTTCAGTTGTTAAGTTGCTCTTTCAGCCTCGGCTCTAAACTCAAG
>JACCSL010000542.1 GCA_013812995.1 Ardenticatenales bacterium
CACATTGAGCGAGAGTCTGGTCGCGACGGTGCGCGGATTGTACCATCTGAGAAGGTCAGCTTGGCGGAGGAGCTACGGCCTCTTTGACCGGCAGCAATTTTAGCCCCGAGGGAGTTTGTATGGATGATCTGATGGTGCAGCAGCAAGGCCGACGGTATGTACTGGCCGCAATCGCATTCACATCGCTCTTCAGCCTGTTGGTGATTGGCCTCAATGCCTTAACCAACGCCTCTTCGCTGCCAACAAGTGTGGGTAGATTCCTGGTGAGCATCTTCCTCTGGTTCATGCTTTATTGGGCCAGACTCGTCTGGATTCTGCTGGCATCTCTGGGAGCGATCTACGCTTTTTACCTGGGGGCAAGTATCCTGCTCAGTCTGCCTCTGGTGGCGCTCCTCTTACTATTCATGGGTGCTGGCTATCTGTGGGTGGCAGGGTTACTGGTCTACTCGCCCAGCGTCAATGCCTTTTTCACCTTTCAGCGGACGGGGAAAAGCAAAGCCACCCAGAAGCTACCCGTCATCAGCAGGTAGGAATCCCGCGCTGCCGGACGTGCTGGCCGCGCCTAGTCCCAACGGTGCGCGCCCTCTATGCATACGCCTACCAAAAATAGAGGGGCTCCGACAGTCGCGGGGGATAAGCACCAGGGGCTGGCAATGCCCATCGTCTCGGCTACCAGCCAGGAAAGGGCCAGGCAAATCACGCAGGAAACGACACGGAAAAACATGCGCTCTTCCATTATATAGCGCGGATGCTGCACGCGCGGTGCATTCGCCGACGCGGACCAAGTGGCGACCGAAGCAGAGCTGCGGCGCAGACGAAACTATCACCTATCGAGCGCGCTATCTTCTGTACCGCGAGGGGACTATGCCCACCGACATTGTGTTCGAAAGCTCAGAGTCCTTTCCGTCGCCAGGCGGCACCTACCGCGTCGCCGTTTCTTCGCAGACATACGCCCCCAACGAGGCGGTGAGCCAAGCGGTAGTATCGGAGCCCGGTGGTGGGAGCGGGCTGATCGCTTTCGATGCGCCGCGTGTCTCGATGGGATTTGTGTGGAACGGCGACGAGGAGCTGATTGTCCGCTATCCCGATGACCTGCCTGCGCCCCGCATCGACGCGACGAATAGTTCATTTGGGCCAGGAGGCAGGGCGCGAGTCCTCTACGAGGCGGTGCCGCGCAGCGCCATACGGCCCCTTCACTGGATGCGCGAGGGCCGACTGCGCACGGTGGCCGAGGAACGGCTTGAGCGAGGCACGCTTCTGACGGTCGAGATAGACAACCAACTTCAGTACTCCTACTCCTACTACGACGTCGGGGAGCCGGATTCGTCGTCCGAGAGACTCAGGGCGCAGGGACTGCAAGGCGGCGGATGTACCTGGGAAGGCATTGTCTATGGCCTCGTCGCCCTTCATACGTCCGACATCCTCGAGGATCTCGAGCTCGATCCCGAGGGCGATGGGCTTTGTGTGCGATCAACGAACCGTGCCGCGCTCATGACGGTGGCCCAGCTAGTCGCAGCTGCAAAGCACGACCGGACTCTCCTTGAGACAGCGATCGAACGTGCCCGTCTGGATGGTCAGCTGGAGTAGGTAGTTCCGCCGGAGCAGTTCGCGCCCTTCTCTCATAAAAGAAGCAGAGTTGCGGCGGAGACGAAAGGGGCGAAAATAGAGCCAGGCAATCCAGTCCATAGAAACCAGGTGGCAGGAAATTTAGCAGAAGGCGGGTGCGGCACAGCGCCCCTTTTTTGGGCTTCTACTGGCTTCCGATAAGTGCCTCTTTTCGGAAGTGATGGGACATGCTAGAATAGCGGAAGCAAAAATGCACCGACAGGAGACCCTCATGGATGAGATCACTAAACACGAACCTCAGCGACTCGCTCGCCCCTTAAGCGAGGTGGCGCGCAAATATGCCAAAGGCTCGAAGGCCGAGAGCACCCTGAAGGGCTATCGCACTGATTGGCAGCACTTCCTGGCCTGGTGCGCCGCGCAGGGTCGCATGGCACTGCCCGCTGACCCGACGACGGTGGCCGACTATGTGGCGACGCTGGCCGACGAGGGCAGCTGCAAGGTCAGCACGCTGGAGCACCGCCTGGCGAGCATCTCGCAGGCGCACCAGCTGGCCGGGTACGACTCGCCCAGCAAGGCCTCCCTCGTGCGGACCGTGATGAAGGGCATCCGGCGCGACCTGGGCGTGGCGCAGACCAAGAAGACCGCTGCCACCACCGAGGTGTTGCGCCTCATGCTGGAGGAGCTGGGGGAAGACCTCTTGGGCAAGCGCGACCGCGCGTTGCTGCTGGTGGGCTTTGCGGGGGCGTTCCGCCGCTCGGAGCTCGTCGGACTGGACGTGGCCGATGTGGCCTTCGTGCCACAGGGCATGGTCATTACGCTACGTAAGTCGAAGACGGACCAGGAAGGACAGGGGCAGAAGAAGGCCATCCCGTACGGGACCAGCGCCGCGACCTGTCCGGTGCGGGCGCTGAAAGCCTGGCTGAAAGCAGCGAAGATCGACGAGGGGCCGCTACTGCGCGGGGTGGACCGCTGGGGCAACGTGCAAAAGCGCGGGCTCTCGGACAAGGCGGTGGCGCTGGTGGTCAAGCGCTGTGCCGAGGCGGCGGGGCTCGACCCGGCTGAGTTCGCGGGGCACTCCTTACGCGCGGGCCTCGCCACCTCAGCCGCGCTCGCCGGGGCCGCCGAGTGGGAGATCATGCGCCAGACCGGCCACCGTACCAGCGAGATGGTGCAGAAGTACATCCGTGAGGCGGATTTGTTTAAGGGCAATGTCGCAGGCAAGGTCGGATTGTAGGAGCGGACTTTCGAGCGTACCTTTTCCAGCCGCAATCAAGCAGCAAAAGCACACTCTCTTCCATTATATAGCTCCGCTTGACTGCACACACCGCTGGAGGTTCCCGATGGCTGACCTTGCCCGTCGCGACGAGATAACACTGCCTCAAGCAACGCTCCCCTTTGACCACACGTTGCTCGCGGGCCAACTGGCACCGGCCTCGCTGCGCATGTACCAGCGCGACTTTCTGGCCTACCTCGCGTTCTGCGCCTCACCCGCCGACGCCCTCGTGCCCGCGACGCTGGCGCGCTGGCGCACCCACTTGGCACAGAACACCGACAAGAGTCCGAACACCATCAATCGCATGCTCTCCGCCGTGAAGCGCCTCATGAAGGAGGCCGCCAGCCAGG
>JACCSL010000557.1 GCA_013812995.1 Ardenticatenales bacterium
GTTGAGTGTAGGTAGGGCTGGAGCCAAAGCTCAGTGTGTCCAGCGTACATTCGCTGCAAGGGAGGTAATCCGGATTATAACGCAGATCGAACTGGACGGTGGCCCCGGTGGCATCTAGTCCTTGCGCCACGTTAAGTTGGTCGGGCCAGACCTCATAGTACAATGCTGAGTAGTGATTCATTCCCGTAATATAATCCCCGAGGGATGCAGAGGAGCCAGCAACGGGGAATAGGAGCTGAACGGGAACCTTCACTACCTCCAGGCTCGCTACCGAAAAAACTGATTTGTGCTGATAATCCTGGAAGTAATTGGCAATCGCGAAGTCATCAAATAGGGCTTGCCAACTGTTGTGATCTGCTGGAAAGCTGGCAATGACTTGAGACATCGCCTGAGACGCTGATTTACTATCAGGACTGCTTTGAGTATTAGTGAGCACATCCCAGACGGCTACGTTAATGTCACTTGCGTTGGTATAGCCTGCTAGAGGGGCGATCTTTTCCTGTAGAAACCTGAAAAATAAAACACCCTTATATTCAGCCCTTGAATCACCGATGAGCGAGAGAGTGGTGCCTTCATCAATGTAACGGTTCATATGGAAAAGGTATCCGGGAAACAGCGCGCCAGATGGTACACTGACGGAGGCAGCCGGGAATATCTCCTGCTCAATCCAGACGGCCGTATCTTCCATCAACCACGCATTTCTTTCTCCACCTGGGAGGAAGTTGTTGTACCATTCCAGAGCCCCTGCCCAGCCCATGCAGCCTGGGTCGCGAAAACCCACCTGATGCCATTGGTACTGATGAGTTCATGGGCAACGGCAGTTGGTAAAAACAGACTATTTCGTGGTAGAACATTTGAAGCTGGGAGCTTTTCGATATCCCAATCTATATCTGCTCTGAAATAAATCTTGCCCGGAGGAGAGAAGGCAGCAACGTTGTTAGGAACGAAAGGGAAATTACAGGGAGCAATATCCCCCACAATCTCAATGTCAATCTTCCCTAAACCAAAATCTGACGGTTCTGGCATGTCATGCCCAGAGAGAACAAGCTCATCATAGGCATATTCCAAGGTTTCGGAGATCACGTCTACATAGTCGCACCGAGGCAGGGTGCTCCGGCAAGAAGGGGGAGTGTTTGGGCCACCAGAGCTATCCCAGTGAATCAAAAAATGTCGCTTTGTTGGCGATATCATCGTGTGACTGTTTATCGCTAGCAGAGACTCTTCCTCCATCAAACCCGCTATCAATTCACGAGTTTCAGGTTGCCAAGCGGCTTCATCAATAAACAGCGCCGCGAACATTTCCCCTATGGGCTCCATAGAATCGTGCGGTGAAGCGCGGAGGTCAATTGGAGGTTGGTGTGGGGATGACCCGTGATTGCTGGGTTGATAGCGCGCCGGAAGCTGACGAGAATTGCTCAACGCATAAAAGCGGTACAGAGCAGCTTGGTCGATAGACAACCTACCCTTTGAGTGGTCCGCCTCAATGGCTCTGATGGCCTGCTGCCAGGGTCGTTGAGGCGTTTGATCAGGGCGTTGCGCGTTTGCCAATCGAAGTGGCAAGAGGAGACCGGTGAACAGCAAAACTACCAGGCATAAAGCAAGCAGTAAAAAACGTTTGGATTTCATCATGTCTTCGTGTGCGAAGCCTTTCGTGGAGTTTGGTTGATTAACAGCCTGATCCTATATGAACACATATACTTACACTGGCACTTTCACGGCGCTTGAGCCGTCCCCACCACTCCCCCGCGATCACATTATTTCCCTGCTGCAAAGGGGGGGCAGTCCATTCGATGAGGTAGCTCTCGCCTGGCTGTAGCACTAGTCGGGACAGATCTTGTGACGCGCCTGCTCCCTCGGACCAACGACCACCTTCCGCACCTCCCGACAAAAAAATGTCAACGACCGGACCATCCGCTCGTTCCAGGACTACCTCCTTTTCCGTGATGTTCTTCAAGGTAAAGCGAGCATGAAGGAGTTCTTCTTGTCGGTATATCCGATGCTCTGACCAAATGGTTCCTTCAACCAACCCATCGGTGTACGTATCGCTGACCGCTCCCCTCCCTGTGTCGCAGGCGGAGAGTAGTACACAAAGCAGGAGACAAAGCAAGGGCAAAGGTAGATGTTTCAAGGCAATTTCCTCGTTAGGTTGGGATATTGCACAGATTGGACATGCAACGGAGGCCCAAAACGGTTGATAGCTCTATTACACTCGAAATGCAAGGACAAAGCTAGGTGTCAACTCGACACAAAAAGAATACATTTGTTGTGATTTTCACTAATGGGAGAACTGGGAGTAGTACCCGAGACAATTAGGCTGTAGCGTGGGTTAGGAAGAGACGTGCCGCTTTTTTCTCAGGCTCCCCCTATTGACTTCATGGTAGAGCTCGATATAATTACCACTGTTAACAGTTAACACAGTTAAATAAGTAGGGTGAAGGATGGCAGATAACGAGCAACGAATCGCGCGGCGATTCATGGAAGTGGTCCCTGCCCTCCTGCATGGCCTCGGGAGCGAGCTACGCGCCGCCGCTTTTGAGAGTGGCTCGGTGAGCCTCGCGCAGTTTCGTACCTTGATTGCGCTGCACCACGGACCACGCTCCCTCAACGAGCTGGCCTCGTTCAACGAGGTGTCCCCCCCGGCGGTCTCGCGGCTCATCTCGACGCTCGTAGAGCGCGGCTGGGTACAGCGCGTGCCGGACCCGGCGGACCGGCGGCAGGTTATCCTGACGCTCACGAGTGCTGGTGAGGAGAGTTGGTCTGCGCTCTCGAAGCGGGGCGTCGAGCATCTGGCTGCCATGCTGGATCAATTGTCGGACGAAGAAATTGCTGGATTGGAAGTGGCACTGGTGGGGTTGGCGCGGGTGCTGGCCGCCCGACAGGCAGAAAAAAGCGAGATGAAACCATCATGATACGGTTAGCAAAGTACCTGAAGCCTTTTATTCCTATGATTGTGCTCTCCATCGTGCTGCTCTTCGTGCAGGCGATGAGCGACCTGGCGCTGCCCGATTACATGTCGCGCATCGTCAACTATGGCATCCAGCAGGGCGGCGTGGAAAACGCAGTCCCGCTTGCGGTTCGCCAGAGCCAGATGGAGAAACTTATCCTCTTCATGAGCACCGAGGATAAGGTCGCAGTTCTCAGCCACTACACGCTCGCCAATGAAAAGAGCCCGGACTACGAGACGCTCGTCGCGGACTACCCAGCCCTCGCAAACGAGTCTATCTACGTTCTGAAGGAGATCGAGCAGAGCGAGATCGACCGGCTGAACCCGGTGATGGGCAAGGCCTGGCTCGTCGTCTCCGGCATCGAGCAGAGCATCGCCGACCCTGCCAGCATCCCGGAGGGTCAAGGCTTTGGCTTTGACCTCTCGCAGCTGCCCCCAGGGGTGGACGTGTTCAAGCTGCTAGCAAACCTTCCCGCCACGCAGCGCGCGGAGATCGACCGCACGATGGATGAGCGATTTGCCGCGATGGGCGACAGTCTCATCGTCCAGGCAGCGGTGGGCGCGGTCAAGACAGAGTATGAGGCGCTGGGCATGGACACGCGCGCCCTACAGAACAGCTATGTCATCCAGAGCGGGATTCTAATGGTGTTGCTATCGCTGCTCTCGGGCGTTGCTACGGTGGCCGTCGGCTACCTCTCGGCCCTCACAGCGGCGGGGCTGGCGCGCAACCTGCGGCGCGCGGTGTTCACCCGCGTCGAGAATTTCTCCAGCGCGGAATTCGATACCTTCTCGACCGCCTCGCTGATTACCCGCTCCACGAATGATGTCACGCAGATTCAGATGATCGTCATGATCATGATTCGCATGGTCTTCTACGCGCCGATTATGGGCGTGGGCGGCGTGATTCGGGCCGTTGGCAAGAGCCCGTCGATGTCGTGGATGATCGGGCTGGCGGTGCTGCTACTGATGGGCTTCATCATCACGGTCTTCTGGCTCTCCCTGCCGCGCTTCAAGATTATCCAGGATCTCATTGACCGGCTCAACCTGATTACTCGCGAGAATCTATCGGGCATGATGGTAGTGCGCGCCTTCAACACGCAGCACTTCGAGGAAAATCGCTTCGACGAGGCGAACCGGAAGCTGACCAATACGAGCCTGTTCGTTGGTCGCCTCATGGCGCTGATGATGCCGGTGATGATGCTGATTATGAATGTGCTCTCCGTGATGATTATCTGGGTAGGCGCGCACCAGGTGGCGACCTCGCAGATGCAGGTCGGGGACATGATTGCCTTCATGCAGTACGCGATGCAGATCATGATGGCGTTCCTGATGCTCTCGTTCATGTTTATCATCCTCCCCCGCGCCTCCGTCTCGGCGGACCGCATCGCGGAGGTGCTGGACACCGAGCCTACCATCCATGACCCGGCAACGCCCAAGCACTTCCCGGAGCCCTTCACAGGCACCATCGAGTTTCGCACTGTCTCGTTCCGCTACCCCGGCGCGGAAGAGGATGTCCTGCACGAGATCAGCTTCACGGCATTGCCTGGCCAGACGACGGCATTCATCGGCTCCACGGGGTCGGGCAAATCCACGGTGGTCAACCTGATTCCTCGCTTCTACGATGTGACGGGCGGGGCCATCCTCATCGATGGCACGGACATTCGCGAGGTCACGCAGCACGATCTGCGCGACAAGATTGGGTATATTCCGCAGCGGGGCTCGCTCTTCTCCGGCACCATCGAGAGCAACCTGCGCTACGCCGACGCGGAGGCCAGCCTGGAGGCCCTGAAAGTGGCCACGGACATCGCGCAGGCATCTGCGTTTATCGCCGATAAGCCCGAGGGGCTGGCAACCGAGATATCGCAGGGCGGCACCAACGTCTCCGGCGGGCAGCGGCAGCGGCTCTCCATCGCCCGCGCGCTGGTCAAGAATCCGCCAATTTATATCTTTGATGACAGTTTCTCGGCACTGGACTTCAAGACAGACCGGGCACTGCGCCAGGCGCTCAAGGCCAGCACCAGCCACAGCACCGTGCTGATCGTGGCGCAGCGCATCTCGACGATCAAGAATGCTGAGCAGATCATTGTATTGGACGAGGGGCGCGTGGTGGGCAAGGGAAGCCATGAGGAACTGATGAGAGAGTGTGAAACGTACCGCGAGATTGCGCTGTCGCAGCTCAGTATGGAGGAATTGGCCGCATGATGATGGGAAATCAGCGCCCCGGCGGGGGCGGTCCGATGGGTGGCCCGATGGGCGGGATGATGGGCGGAGCCGCCAAGGCCCGCAACTTCAAGGATACGATGCGCAAGCTGGTGGACTATCTCCGCCCCTATCAGCTTTCGATTATCATCGTGATTATCTTCGCCATTGCCTCGACCCTGTTCATGATCGTTGGCCCCAAGATTCTAGGGAATGCCACGACCAAACTTTTCGAGGGCGTGATGGCGCAGATCGCGGGAACCGGCTCCATTGATTTCGATTACATCGGCAGGATCATCCTGACCATGCTGGGGCTGTACCTGTTCTCCAACATTATGGCCTATATCCAGGGTTGGATCATGGCGGGCGTGTCGATGGAGGTTACCTACAAGTTTCGCCAGGAGATCTCGGAGAAGATCAACCGGATGCCCCTCCAGTATTTCGATGGCACGAATCAGGGCGAGGTCCTCTCCCGCGTCACCAACGATGTGGACACGATCAGCCAGACGCTCAACCAGAGTCTCTCGCAGATCATCACCTCGGTAGTCACGCTGGTGGGAGTGCTCGTGATGATGTTTTCCATCAGCGAGAGCTTTGCAGAAATAGGGATAGGGTTGGGGTGTGAGAAAAAGGGGCTAAAAAAGATTAATCGCGGGTGTAGAACGCCCCATAAGGGCGCGCTGTGGCTGAGAGCAGTACCGCAAAACCGCAGC
>JACCSL010000587.1 GCA_013812995.1 Ardenticatenales bacterium
ACCGGCACCTTGTCGCCGGGGCGGAGGATCACCACATCGCCCACCTGGACCTCGGCACTGGGAATCGTGACCTCTGCCCCATCGCGGTAGACCGTTGCCTGGGGGGGTACCAGATCGAAGAGGGCGCGCAGGGCGTCGTTGGTGCCGCGCCGCGCGCGCATCTCCATCCAGTGGCCGAACAGGACAAACGTCACCAGCATCGTTGCCGCCTCGAAGAAGGTCTCACCGCCCAGGAAAGTAATGAGCACGCTGAAGAGATAGGCCGCGAGCACCCCCGTGGCGATCAGGACGCTCATGTTCAAGGCCCCGCGCCGCAGCGATTGGTAGGCCCCGGCAATGAACATCCAGCCGCAGTAAAACACGACCGGCGTGGAGAAGAGGAGCATCATCCCGTTCATGCCCAGGCCAAAGGTCGGCAGCTCTCCCAACAGTCCCATCCCCATTGGCGAGTAGAGCACTGTTGGAATGGTCAAGAGCAGGGCGATGAAGAACTTGTTCTTCATGTCGCGCTCCATTGCGGCGGCCATACCAGGGTCGCTCATATTGTGGTCCATCCCCGTGTGCCCGCTGTGCGCATCGTGGGCGGGGCTGGCAGGTGCCGCCCCCTGCCCCGCGTGAGCGGCATGGGCGGCGGTGGTGGGTGCGTGGTGCGCGTGGCTGTCCGCCCCCGTTGCGGGCATTTCATATTGCATCCGATCCTGCTTGGTACCCATCGTGATGGGCAGCACGTCCACCGCATGGTGCAGGTGGGCCAGCCGCCGCGCTGGGTCGGGCTGCACCACAGGTGAAGCTTCCCCAGCGAGCTGCCCTGGCGCGGGCTCACACGCGCATCCCGTGCTGGTAATCAGGCGCTCAATCTCCTCGCGCTGAATCTGCCCCGCCTGGAAGCGAACATGGACCGTATTGCTCTGCCAGTCCAGGTGGACGGCGGTCATGGCTGGGGATGCACGCAGACGGCGCACCACCTCGTCGGCACAGCCAGGGCAGTGCAAGTCATGGAGCTGCAAGGTCGCCTCGGCTTCCCCGGCGGGTGAGGCGGAAGGCGCGTGGTGGCTATGGGTGCTGTGCTGAGTCATGGATGGCTCCCTTTCTGGGTGTCGCGATCAGGGCTGGATCGGGATGGGCGGGAAGGCGATAGGTGTCACCAATCCGTCCCGGCGCACGCTGACAGAGACCCTGAATTCTCCCTCGTGCTCCACCGGAGCCGTGGTACGGAACTGGCCGGGGGCCACCTGCTCTGTCGGGGAGAGCGTCACATTCATTTCCATCGTGGGCATTCGCATCCGCACCACCGGGCGAACCTCAACCCCTTCCAGGGCCATCCCCGTGGTCATGTCCTCCACGGTGACAATGAAGGCCACTTTTTCTCCCAGGCGCGGCACCGCAGGCTCGGTTTGCAGGCGGACACGGAGCGGTTCGGCGACAACTGTGAAGGGATCCTCGGGGGCTGTAGGCGTGGTCGCACAGCCTGTCAGGAGGAGGAGCAGAAACAAAAGGGCGCACTTGGATCGAATCATGGTCGCCTTTCGGGCAAAGCCAATGAAGGGGCAGTATTAAAAGGGCCACCACTCTCGCAAGCGCGCGACCCAGCGGCTCAGGGCCGCCTGGATTTCGAGCGTGCGTTTCACATCCGGTGGCAGATGGTTGTACCAGTAGTCCGTGGTTTTCGCGACCACGGTGATAATGCTTTTGATCTCGTCTTCCAGGCGATAGTCATGGGCGATGGGGAGCAGCAGCAGGGCTCCCTGCGACGCGGCCTGGATGTTTTCAAGCGCGACGGCTTCTTGCAACCAGGTCGCCATCGCGGTTGAGGCGCATTCCACCCCGAGCCAGCCTGGCCCAGCGGCACCTGCGTTCAACCCACTCACCGCGTAAATCCCCCTGGTGAGCTCTGCAAGAACGGTCTGATAGCGCTCTTCCGCCGGATTTACCACGGGTTGGGCACACAGCACGCTGTCTCGTTGGGGTGGACCACCCTCATGAGCCAGTGTTCAGAAGGAATCCCACATATTGCCCCAATCCACACTGCCATCTGGAAGATAGCGCATCGGGGCCGACGACATGGGCTGAGGCATGGACGCGTCCTGGTCAGCCAAGAAGAACCTCCTCGTGCAAGAGATGAGAACGGCGACGAAAGCTGGGCAAATCATAGGGCCTTGGCCCGGCTCAGCAAGCCAGCCGGGTCCTGCTGGCAGGTCATTTACCCTCTAGCCTTTGGTCCCAGGCCGCGCTACGCTATAAATCCTCAGCTTTTTCTCAGATTCCCAGCCCATTTTTCTGCTATTCTTGGTAACGAACCTGCTCTGGGGAGTGGGAAGCCTTACAACAAAAAAATCTCTTACCTCTATAGAAGGAGACACTTACCCAATGGGTCACAGAACACTTCTCATTATGATGTTGTTTGTCGCGCTCTTCCTCTCAGCGTGCGCGGATACCGCCTCAGCCCCGAGTGCGTCGCCCACCGCGCATACTATGCCGATGGGCGAAGAGGCCACAGCCGAGCCAGA
>JACCSL010000588.1 GCA_013812995.1 Ardenticatenales bacterium
GGCAGGAGGATTCGTTGTGGCACAGGCTGCGAGCAACCCCAGGAGAACAACGAGGCTCCACGCCAGGTAACCCCTGGTCATCGCGCGTTATCAGTCCCCAATGTCTTCCGGGAGGTGGGGATGGAGCAGGGCGAGCGCCTGCTCGTGGAGCTTCCCGTTGCTGGCGAGAATATGCCGACTGCTCGCTCGCCACGGTCGTCCATCCAGCGTGGTAACGATGCCCCCCGCCTCGCGTACGAGCAACTCGCCCGCTGCGACATCCCAGGGAGCCAGGGAGTAGTTGAAGTAAATATCAATCCACCCGGCCGCGACCGCCGCCAATCCCAGCGCGGCAGAGCCCATCGAGCGCATGGTGTGCGCCTGCTCGGCCAGGGTGCTGTGGGCTGCCAGCACCAATCGCCGCCGCTCCGGCTGCCTGGCCCAGTCACAGGCCACCACCGCCTCGCTTATCTCGGTGCGGTTGCTGGCTCGAAGTGGCCTATCGTTCAGAGTACCGCCCTGCTGCGCGGCGGCGGCAAACATCCACCCAAGGGCGGGGGCATGGACCACGCCCACCTGCCCCTCCCCGCGATGGCGCAGCCCGAGGCTGATGGAAAAAAGCGGCAGCCGATGGGCAAAATTGGTGGTTCCATCGACTGGATCGACGACCCAGGTAGGTGCCTCGTCATCCAATGTATCGCCGGGCTGGTAGGCTTCCTCGCTCAGGATGGTATGGTCCGGAAAGGCCGTGCCCAGAGCATGGGCGATGGCGGCGTCCGCGCTGAGGTCCGCGTCGGTTACGAGGTCGCGGGCGTCGCCGCCCTTGATGTGGACCGCCGCCTCGGCATGGTAATACTCCATCACAAGGCGACCCGCCTCTTGGGCGATTTCCGCTGCCTTTACCAGGGCCTGCTCCAGAAATGGATCGTTCATGGTTTGAGGAGTCCCTGCACGCGCCGGGCGGCTGTCTCCAGGGCTTGTTCCGGCGTCTCCTGTCCGTTAATCGTGTTGATCATGGCCTCCGCCAGTATTTTCTCAATCTGCGGCCAGAGGGCCAGCATGGGTTCTGAGCGGCTGTAGGGCAGCCATTCTGCCGCCTGGCGCATCCGCGAGAATTCGGGCCACTCCGCATCTAGTTTTTCCAGAGCGCTCCGACGAACCGGATACGCGTCCAGCGCAGCGGCCCAGCGATAATTGCTCTCGGTGCTGGTCCAGAAGCGGAGAAAATCCCACGCCAGCGCCTGGCTCTCCGCATCCCCGCGAAAGATTGCCACATTGCCCCCCGTCGCGTAAGTCACAGGCGTCCCACTCGTAGAAGGGGGCGGGACAACTGCCATGTCGAAGGCGGAGTTGATCCGTGCCTCATAGGTGGGAATCTCGGCGGTACTATCGAAGTTAAAGAGGGTTTTGCCACTGACAAATGCCTCGACCTTGGCATCGTAGGTCGGTACTTGGTGAACTCCCCCGACCGCCCGGAGCGCGGCCAGCCACTGCATAACGGATTGCCCTGCCTCGCCCTGGAAGGTCGGCTCCAGGCGCTTCTCGTCCAGAACGCTGCCATTATGGCTCCATAACCACAGGACGGCTATATTCCCGGTGGGGAAGGCGGCCATGCAGGTATCGCCCCCCTGCTGACGGTGCGCCGCGCAGACTTGAACCATCGCCTCCCACGAAGGGGGCGGAACCTCCCCGCCCAATTCTAAGATGCGCGTGCGATTCAGAAATAGGAGTGTCTGGTAGCGATGCACGGGCCAGGCGTAGAGCGCATCATTCGAGGCGGCGTAGCGGCTGCTCTCGAAAAACTCGCTGTAGTAATCTGCTACCTCTTCCTCGCTGAGCGCATTTTCTCCCTCTTCCATGAGGCTGTCCAGAGGTAGCAGCGCATCCGCATCGACGTAGGAGGCAATATCCGCTGGGCGGACGAAGGCCAGCGTAGGGGGCATCTCTGTCTGGATGGCGGCGAGCAACTTCTGGTGCAGCGCCTCCTCGTCTGGCGAGCGAACCAATCGCACCGTGACATCGGTGCTCTGCTGCGCCGACCATTCATCGGCGAGGCCCTGAAGGATCTCCGCCTGCTCCGAGGAGAGGCTATGCCAGAGGGTCAACTGGCGGGTGCTGGGGGCGGGCTCATTGGTCAGGGGAGCCGTCGTAGCACCGCATCCAGTTGAAAGGAGAAAAGACAAACAGAGCAAGAGGCCGAACCAGGGGATTGTGGGTGGTCGGAAGGGCATGTTGTTCCTTACCAGCCCTGCAAAACATCATCAAGGGGGGAGCAGGGTGTTGTTAGTATAAAACTCGGAGCGGTAATCGCCAAGCGATTAAGGCGGGTAAAAAGTTCAACGCGCTGCGTTTATGCTCGCTGGAATAGGGTCGCATATCCCAGAGACTTGTAGAATGTGCTTTGCTGTTTTAAAAATAGTTGGTTATAGAAGCCATTGGAGGGCATGATGGTCCGAATTTTATTGATTGCCAATCGCAAGACCACCATTGATTCGTTGAAGAGGCTGATTCACACAGACGACATTATTTTTCTGGAGGCCAGTAACCAACGCAGCGCGCTCCAACTTGCTCGTCTGGAGGCCCCCGACCTGATTATTCTGGATACCACCTCTACACGCCTGGGTGGGACGCGGCTCTCCCGCGATCTGCGTCGCCTGCTGGATGCACCAATCATCGCGATTGTGCGGGAGGAGCAAGATGCCACCGAGCTAGGCGCGACGGATTACCTCATCAAACCTTACACGGGATGCCAACTGCTCAATAGTGTCTGCCAGGCCATGCAGTATCCGCGCGAGCTCATGGTTGGCCCCATCAGCCTGAACCTTCGGCAGCGTTGCGTCTATGCCCCGCACATGACTGGCCCCCAGCCGCTCAATCCCAAACTGTTTGCCCTGTTGCGCGTTTTGATTCATCGCCAGGGGCAGATTGTCACCCGCGAGCAGTTGATGGCTGAGGTGTGGAGCACCGACTTCATGGAAGACACTCGCACCCTGGATGTACATATCCGCTGGATTCGAGAGATCATTGAGCCGGACCCGGCCCTGCCCCTCTACCTGACAACGGTGCGCGGAATTGGCTATCGGCTGGCGCTTCCCATCGGCTGCCCCACCCCATGAAAAAAGCCGCTGGACCCCCAGCGGCTTTTTCTTCTTTCAGGGCGCTTTTTTAGCTCACCAGATAGCGATTGATGGGCTCACTTGAGGGAGCGCCGTCCCTACCAGGAAAAATGAGTGGCGTAGGGATTGGTGATAGGAGGTGCTCCGGAGCCTCCAGACTCAGGCAGCTTGGTGTGAGGTAGAGTACCTGGAATTCCCCACGAGCCACAACTCCCTGAACTCGCACAGGTCCGCACATGTGCTGGATGAGAATCTGCTTTTCCGGGTCGAAGTCCAAGGCGATCCCCCCGATGTGCCAGCTTCCATCGCTGGACTGTTGGAGCGTGCCCTGAAATTCCACCTCCGCCTTTCGCCCGGATTGTAGCAAGGTGAGAACCTCGGACAGGCGCTGGCTCTGCACCTGTGTCTCCCACTGCGCCTCGTCATACAAGAGCAAATCTATCTGCTCCACGGTCAGCTTCACCGGATAGAGTGTGTCGCCCGGCAGGCTGCCAGCGGAGGCGACGCGGGCGCTCATCCACGAAACGCTGAAAAAGAGAACCAGGGTAGTGCCCTGGAGCAGCAAACGACGCCACCAGCCTTGCCAGCGAGCCGGAGCCGGGACGGGCGTGGTAAACTGGTCTGCTGCCGCCGTCAGGAAGGCCGAGCGATTGGCACGGGCGCGCCGCTCCTCACGCGGCGGTACAGGGCCGAGTAGCGCTTCGAGTTCCTGGGTAAATGCAAGCAGGGCAGGGCTCTCCTGTTCATTCAGGGGCTCTTCCCCGACCAATCCACTGTTGATCTCATTGGATGGACGATGATCCATCATCCCTCCACCTCCTCTTCTAGGAGAAGCCGCCGCAGCGCACTCAGGGCTCGATGTTGTAGCGCCTTGATGGCTCCCTCGCTCCTGGCCATAATCTCGCCTACCTCACGGTTGGAAAGCCCCTCCCCGAATCGAAGCAGGATGACCTGCGCCTGCTCCTCCGTCAAGGTGTTGAGGGCTCCCCGGATTTTCTGAAAGCGAATGGTTAGCTCGGCTCCGTGCTCTGGCCCCAGATCGTCGCTCTCCAGGGTTTCTTCGAGTTCGACCTGGTTCCGATCCCCTTGTTTGCGGTAGTGGTCCACTACAAGGTTATGGGCGATCCGATAGAGCCACCCCCGAAACGAGCTATTCCACAATTGATCGCGCTGAAATGCTTCAAGTAGCTTTAAAAAAACCTGCCCGGTTAAATCTTCTGCCAACCCTGTGTTACCCACACGGCGGTAGAGATAGCGATAGATGGCAGGTGAATACTCATCATAGATCATTGCCAGCGCGTGTCGGTCCCCGCCTCTGGCGCGCTCCAGAAGCGCGGTGTCGTCTGAAGTCATAGGTATTCAGCTTTAAAGACGTAACACGAGCTTTATGGTTACTATTTCAAACGAAAGTGCCCACCCCGCGAGGTGGGCACCGCTTCTGGGAACGAACGTCTATAGCCGCTTGAGAAGTCTGCCCTCGATCCCCTCCAGGGTAACCGCGCCGGTAAGGGCCAATGGCTTCTCGCTCAGCAGGTCGACGAAGGAGCCTTGAAGCGCCTCATGCTTGATGGTGGTAGAGGCAGGCACACGATTTAGGAGCACTAGAATCTCGCTGCCGTCGCGCTCATGTCGGCCAAGATAGTCATCCTGCCCCACATAGAACGTCTCCCGGCTAGCAGGACGCATGGCGGGCTCGCTATGGCGCAGTGCCCCCAACCGCTGGAAATAGCGCAGCAGCTCCGCGTTCTCGGTGGCTAGCTCCCAGGCCATCGGCTCGCGCGAGACCTCCAGGCCATATCCCTCCGATTTGCCGTAACGCTGCTGGAGCGCGATCTCGGTTCCGTAGTAGAGCAGGGGCGGCTGGGGCAGTGTGTAAAGCACCAGCGTCGCAAGTTTCAATCGATCCAGGGAGCCACCCGCCGCAAAGAGGAAGCGGTCCATATCGTGGTTATCGAGGAAGGTGGGGCGGGAAAAGCGCTCGTGCGACGGGAAAAAGGCATCGTGGTCGCGCAGGAAACCATCAAACCAGAGGAGACTCTGTCCACCGTAGGCAAAGACGCGGCGGAGCGCGTCCCCCAGGTGGAAGTCCAGCACCCCGTCCAGATAGCCCACATAGCTCAGCTGGCTCTCGGGCGGGTCCACGACCTCGCCAAAGCACCAGGCATCCGGCTTTGCGCGCTTGACAGCCCGCCAGAAATCGGCCCAGAACGCGTGGCTAGGACCATGCGCGTAGTCGAGCCGGAAGCCATCGATGTCGACCTCCTTCAACCACATCTCGGCGGCACGGATGAGATAGTCCCGCACTGTAGGATGGTCTGTATTGAGTTCCGGCATGGTCTCGACGCTGAAAAAGGCTCGATAGCCGTGGGGGGTGTAGGATGGGTCGATCCAGAACCAGTTCCGCTCCTCACTCTCGGGGTCGCGCAAGGCTTTCTGGAATATCGGATGCTCGTTGCAGACGTGGTTGCAGATGAGATCTAGTAGAACCCGGATGCCCAGCGTGTGCGCTTTCTGCACCAATTCCTTGAGATCGTCTTTGGTGCCGTAGCGCGGTTCAACATCAAAGTAGTCGGTGGCGTCGTACCCGTGGTGGGTCGGGCTGGGGAAGAGCGGGGATAGCCAGAGACAGGTGGCTCCCAGGCTGGCGATATGCTCCAGCTTGCGAATGACGCCCCGCAGGGTTCCCCCATAAAGATCGTACAGCGAGGGCGGTGTGGGCCAGCCCCCGTCCTCGTCTCGTGCGAACCGGTCGAGGAAAACCTGGTAGATGACGGCATCCTGCACCCAGGTAGGTGGCGCAAAGTGATCAATGGAGATGGCAAAGTCGGTTGGTCGCCCTGGCTCAGCGCGGAGCGGGGCGCTCTCGCCCCCCTTGACCAGCACTTCCTCTACGGCTAGTTTGGGCTGCGGCCAATCTGCCCAGAACCAGGTGCCTTCCCCATCCTGCGCCGCGATACGGTAGCGAAAGAGCGTCCCCTCGCTCTGCGGCGGGACGAGCGCGTGCCACTCGGTCACATAGCCCCAGGCGGCCGTGCTCCAGAAACGTGCCATGCGCTGGAAAGGAAGCTGCGTGCATTCCAACGTTGGCTCGCTGCCGTCCGTGGTGTAGCAGGCAACGATGGCGCGGGCGGGGAACTCGGTACCACTGGTCACCACCAGGGTGAAGGGCTCGCCTGGCGAAGGGTCCAGGGGCAACAGGCGGGCGCGGTGCTGAACACCCATTGCGGAGGCCCGCTCGTGGAGGAATTTCAGCTGATCTGTGGAGAAAGTTCCAAAGATATGATCTTCCATTGCAAACCATCCTTGAATAGTTGATAGGTCTACCAGACTATAAGAGGGGCATCAGCGAAAGTCAACAGGGGAAAAAGCAAAAAGACACCGGGAGGGTGAACTCGGTGTCTTTCGGCAAAGAATTTAGGATGGCTTGCAGAAAGCCCAGCCAACGAAAGGTGCAACGCCGCTTTGGCTAGGCCCCTGCGCGAAGGCGGTTGAAAGCTGCCATCAGACGCGACTTGCGGCGCGCGGCATTGTTGGCGTGGATGACGCCCTTGGAGGCGGCGACGTCCAGCGCAGCGCAGGCGCTTTGAACGGCTGTTTCAGCGGTGCTCGCGTTGCCAGAGGCCAGCGCAGTGCGCGCCTTCTTGACGGCAGTACGCGAGCCACTGATGTAGCGGCGGTTGCGCAGGCGGGCGCGCTCGTTCTGGCCGATGCGCTTCTGTGCGGATTTGGTATTTGCCACAGATTGTTTCTCCTTTCTTCTTGATTTTCCAACGCACGATTGTACAGAAAATCCCCTGGCTTGTCCAGTTTTTCCCGCTTCTGTGCTATTATCCCGCCCTATGAGCACAAAATCCCTAGCTACCCCTTCTTCAACCACTGCCAGGCATGTGGCACGCGCGGCCACCATTGTGATGCTTGCGTTCATTGTCAGTCGCGTGCTGGGCCTCGTGCGGGCGTCGGTGATCGCCGAGCGATTTGCCACCGTCGATACCTACGGGGCCTACCTGGCCGCGTTCCGCCTCCCCGATCTGATTTTCAATCTGATCGCCGGGGGGGCGCTCGCCAGCGCCTTTCTCCCTACGTTCACGACCTTCCTCACCCGTGACGAGCATGAGCAGGGATGGCGGCTGGCCAGTGCGATTGCCAACTGGATGCTGCTCCTTCTAGGGCTGGCTGCGACCCTGGCCGCGATCTTCGCGCCGTGGCTCGTGGCGAACATCATTGCACCGGGCTTCGACCCGGAGATGGTGCAGCTCACCGCGAACCTGATGCGCTTCATGCTCATCTCGACAGTGATCTTCAGCCTTAGCGGGCTGATTATGAGCATCCTGAATGCGTTCGAGCACTTTCTGACGCCCGCCATCGCGCCAGTGATGTACAACCTGGGGATTCTTTTCGGGGCGATCTTTCTGGCACCGAGCATGGGCATCTACGGGTTGGCCTGGGGGGTCGTGCTGGGGGCGGTGGCGCACGCGCTGGTCCAGTTGCCTGCGCTTCATCGTTTTGGGATTCGCTACGTTCCCATCCTTGGCCTGGGCGATCATCATATCAAAGAGAGTGTGATGCGCGTCGGCCGACTGATGGGGCCGCGCGTGCTGGGTGCCGCGGTGGTGCAGCTCATGTTTCTGAGCAACACCATCATCGCCTCGTTCTACGCCCCCTCCGTGATTGCCGCACTGGACTATGCCTGGCTCCTGATGCTGCTCCCGCACGGGGTCTTTGCCTCTTCCGTCGCGACGGTTATTTTCCCGACCTTCAGCCGGATGGCGGCCAAGGGCGACGAGAGGGGAATGCGGGCCGCCCTGGCGCAGACGCTGCGCGCGGTGCTCTTCGTGGCACTGCCGTCAGCGGTGGGGTTGCTTCTGCTGCGCGTGCCCATCATTCAGCTTCTCTTCGAGCATGGACAATTTACGGAAGAGAGTACGCTCGCAGTGGCCTGGGCGCTGACCTTCTACGCGCCGGGGCTGATTGCTCACTCGATGATGGAGATCATGAACCGCGCCTTCTTTGCCCTGCAAGACACGGTGACGCCGGTGATGATCGGGGTCGTCGCCATGCTCGCCAACATCGCGTTGAGCCTTTTGCTGATTCCGTACATTGGCGACCCCGCCTCGCTGGTGCAGGGTCCGCAGGGCGCGCTGGCGCTGGCAAACACCCTGGCAGCCACGGTGGAGATGGTGGTGTTGCTCTGGCTACTGCGCCAGAAGATGGGTGGCATTGAGGGCAGAGCCCTTGCCCATCACGCGGGACGATTGGCGATTGCCGCTGGCGGGATGGGGCTGGCGCTGTGG
>JACCSL010000617.1 GCA_013812995.1 Ardenticatenales bacterium
TTATATTGGCGGGAGTGGCCCCGATGAAGCTGGCGGCGTGTCGGTCGATCAGGATCACAATGTTTATGTTCTGGGCAATACCCAATCGGAGGATCTGCCTACGGCCAGTGCGTTCCAGCCCACCTACGGAGGCAGCGGGAGCTTCGGGGGAGATCTGTTCCTTGTAAAAGTCGCCCCCGACGAGGTGATCTCTCCCACGCTGCTGGCCATTTATGCGCTGGCGTATGATAACCAGCCAGAGAGCGATGGGAATCTGACGCCGTACTATTACGCGAGCCTGGAGCCCATCGTGGATGCCTCGCGCACGAGCCCCGATAAAACCGCCATCGTGCTGGCCGACCTGGATGGGGAAGGCGATACCCAGATCCACATCGTTCATCAGGGGGTTATAACGCCTGTTCTGGGACTACCCGACGCGACAGGTGTCCTTAGCCCTACCCTCAGAGAGTACAACATGACAGACGGTACCAGCCTGGGGGGTTTTCTCCTCTGGGCGCGGCGCACCCATCCGGCTACCACCACTGTCTTCTCCTATGTGGGTCATAATGCACCCCTGGTTCCTGCTGCCGAGGCGGCGCTCATCCTGGGGCCGGGGGTACGTGCTGCCCGTAGCAATGCGATTCCTGTCCCGACCTGGTGGGTGGCTCATCCGGACGTCACCGATGAGCACCCCCGGCGTCTTCTTTCCGCCTACGAGCTGGCCCGGGCGCTTGAGATCGGCAATCAGGGTCGATCCCCGATCGCGGTGCTGGACCTCATCAACTGTTTTGCGGGGTCTATCGAGCAGCTCTATGAACTGGCCCCGTACGTGAGCGCCATCACGGCCTCACCGAACTACACCTACCTGGATCCGGCGATGCTGGGCCAGGTGCTGGGAGAGATTTCTCCCAGTACTGCCCCGCGCCAGCTCGCGCAGGCCATTGTGGGGGCCTACGATGCGATCTTACCCACCACGGATCACCCGCGCCTGCTGGTGGCGGTCGATAGCGCTCAGCTCCTGGCGATCAAGCCTGCCTGGGACAGTGTGTCCGGGGCCCTATACCAGGCCCTGCAAGAGGACTTTGCCGGAACACGCAGCAAACTGGAGAATGCCTACCAGGCCAGCACCAAGTATGATAGTAGCTTCTGCCCGCCGGTGGACTGGTCCCTGGCACCGCCTGATGCGCTCTCGGACCTGGGTAGCTTTGCCCAGCAACTCAGCATTCAGTTTGGCCCCTCCTCTGAGGTGGGGCAGGGAGCCACAACGACACAGGCTCGCCTGCAGGCAGCAATTCTCGCCCGCCACAGCCGTGATGGGATACCCTGGTTCACGGCCCCTGCCACGCCTGGCTGGTCCTTCGCCGGGTCGTCCGGCATCGCGCTCTACACCGATTTCCAGGCATTGAGCGCCCATGGTAAAAGTTACCTGAACTGGCAGGCGCACTGGTATACCAGCACGCCAGGGTCCGACAATCCTTTCCCCTTCGCTTTTCTCCGTCCGGTTACCACCGCCTACACCTGGGCCGATGTGTTTGCTACCTTCTGGAGCCAGGAGAGCGTCGCCACCTGGACCTGCCTGCCCGCATTCCCAGTGGTACAACGGACGGGAGAACTGGCGGTCAGTCGCATCGTGTTACCCCTGCCTGGCATGGTCACACGCAACGCGCCAACCACCCTGGCGGCCGAGATCACCACGAGCGAGGTGGCAGACCGGGTACGGGTGCGCTTTGAGGTCGTGGAGAATAGCACCCTGGTGTTTTCCAATACCATTACAGTGAGCGATCTAGCTACGGGCACCCATACCCTGCGGGCGAGCCGCTCCTGGGTACCAGGCACCACCGGTCTCTACCGGCTCACTGTCACCGTCGATCCGGATGGCCGATATACGGAAGGAAATGAGGCCAACAATACGCTCCAGTTCGAGGATACGGTCCAGCCGGAAAACTCGCGCCGACCCCAGATCCAAGCCGCTATCCCGAACAACCAGCAGTGGTTCGCGGAACCCGCGATTTCTCTCCAGATTGAGCCGGTCTTGAGCACCCAGCGAGCCGCCCAGGCAATTTTCCCACCTGAGGCACTGGCCATCCAGATCTACCAGCACTCGGCAGCCTCCCTGGAGGTTCCGATAGAGGTGGCGGAGGTGCGCCTCCCTCTAACCTCCTTCCCGACCGTTACGCTGCCCTTGCCCCCTGAGGTGAAGCCGGGGTTGGTGATTCTGCATATCTGGGCGACGTCCGGGCGCGGTGCCGCCGCCGACCCCATCGTACTTACCTTCAATTATGCGCCGCCGGAGGCACAGATCAGTAGTGGGGAGGTGCATTATTACCGCTTCGCGGGCCAGGTCAACGAGCGACTGCTGTTTGGGCTGGAGAGTGCCCCCTCCGATGGAGTCAGGTTGTTCCTGTGGACACCGAATCACTATGGTCTACCAGACTTGCAGTTGGCCCCGCCGCAAACCAATTCTCTTCTAGTAGCAGCCCCCCTTAGCGGGGCGTATCTGCTCGCGGTACAGGGGCAAGCTGCGGCCAGTAGCCGCTACACGCTGGCGGTTACCCTGACTGACTGACAAAACGTGAAGAGGCGCATTTTCCCTCCGACGCAGAGCGCCTGTACTCTCTGAACCTGATCAAAGGAAAAGGAGAGTGGAGATGGAAAATACGCCTCGGCTGTATGATACGC
>JACCSL010000618.1 GCA_013812995.1 Ardenticatenales bacterium
GCGTATCATACAGCCGAGGCGTATTTTCCATCTCCACTCTCCTTTTCCTTTGATCAGGTTCAGAGAGTACAGGCGCTCTGCGTCGGAGGGAAAATGCGCCTCTTCACGTTTTGTCAGTCAGTCAGGGAGGCCGAGGCAGAGTATCAGGCTATCAGCAAAGACACCAATGCTGAACCTAAGCTACGTGGTTGTGCCCTATCCTACTGGGCGGGCATACGGAAAAACACAAGGTATATCAATCGGCCCGAGGGTCTTGAAACGTTACAGCGAATTATCGCCCAAAGTAATGACTTGTTGCCTTCTTCAGATATACGGCGAATTTTTAATATGGTAAATCTGGGCAAGGGCCTCTATCGTCTTCGTCAGGTGGACAAGGCTTTAGCCTGTTTTGAAGAGGCGATCAGGCTTTGTGCGGAACGTGAAGATATGTATGGGGTAGCAAGCGTTTACGCGGCGACAGTAGATGCCTATGCCTCTCGTGGCGATTGGGAAGCTATGTTTAAGGCTCGCCAGAGAGGTTTGGATGCACTCCCTGAGCGTGCTCGATTTTCGACCACCTATGGTGAGCTCATGGGAGACTGGGCAGAAGCCTGGGTATGGGCTGGGAGATACAACGAGGCAGAGGTAAATGCCCAAACTTGGCTTTCTGTACTTAGAGAATTAGGCGGCGCTGAACTCTATCCTGCGTTACGTGGCTTAGGGTTCTCATTGGGATTACAGGGGCGATATGAGGATGCCGAGCGATGTTTCAAGGAAGCGTGCGAGAAACACCAAGAGGTATTGAATCTGGAAGACTCACAGACGCTTGCATATTGGGCAGTCATTTTGTTCTTGAGAGGGGATGTGCAAAGGGCTGAACTTCTTTTAGAGCAGAGCAAAGCACTCAAGGAGCAACATTATGAACAGAAACACTTCCCACTGATATTTGCATGGATGGGGCTTTTACAGGAACATCGGGGTAACTGGTCTCAAGCCACCAGTGCCTACATCCAAGCCTTGAACTATTCCTGGGCGGAGCGGTTTTACTCGGAGTGCGGCGCGCTCACTGGTCTTGCTCGCGTTAAGCACGCCCAAGGCGATCTCGACGCTGTTCCCGCGCTACTCTCCCAAGCCGAAGCTCTAGCCCAACGGTACGAGTACAACGATCACCTCGCCTCGCTACGCCTGACCCAGGGCCATCTCGCTGCCGATCTCGACGCCACGCTCCACCACTATCAGCAGATGCTCATCTACGCCCTGCGCTACAATCGCTTCCTCCTCGACGAGATGCTCTCCGGGCGACCACAAGGTACCCCGCTGCGCCCCATCATCCCGACCTGCCTGGAACTGGGCGAGGATGGGCAACATCTCCTCCGCGCTTTGCATGATTGGTGGCAGAGCGACGTGAATGACATCGGCACCCCGCGTCCAGACACCATCTCGCCCATCCCCGAAGGCATCTCCCTCCTGGAGGGCGAACGCCTGGCAAGGCAGCGCGAGCCAGGGGATGGGTCGCCGCAGCGCAGCGTATTGGAGCAGCTCGATGCGACGCTTGGTAGGTAGAACCCGATGAGCCCAGGAACTGTGCGAAGAGATAGAGAGGGAAGGGCAAGGATTTAACGGTGATTTCTTCACATGGAAGCTCAATGACCCAGACAGCGTTGTTTCACCACCTCGACCACTTGAGCTTCCTGCTGGACACGTCATATCTGAGTGCCGATGCGAGACGTGCGTGGGCGCTTGCGGAGTTGGCACAGATCGTCACCTGCTTGGTCGCTCTGGAGGAACCCCAACGCACCAAGTTCCTGGCCTACCTCTACACACTAATTCCATTTCCCCTTTGCCAAGCGCTAGGGGTGATGTGGAAGGATAGACTTCATGCGCTATGAGTGCATTTACCGTTTCTTCGTGACCTCGCAGGCTACCTGCTGTTGGCTACGGGTCTGCCAGGACACAACAGGGCAACTCGTGGTGCTTCTGGGGGAGGTGCCCGGTAATCCTGGTCCGTCGGTGCGCTCGGCCATCGAGTCTCTCATTGCCCAGCTCAGCGAGCACTTTGCGCTCGATCCGGCACGGGTACGTTGGGTAATCTGGGAGGCCACACCTGTTCAGGAGCCCCAGCTCCTCCAGATCGGTGGGCAGCCGTGGTCGGTGCTGCCTACAACGGAGGTGCAGATCGGAGCACTTCGGCCAACCCGCCCGTTCTGGCGCAACGTGGTCCGAGGCCGAGATACGCTACGGCAGGAGGCATGGGTTGGCCGCAGAAGAGCGGAGATATGGCAGGAACTGGGGCTATGGCACGCACTGGTGCAAGGTCGCCGCGACGAGTTCACGCGCCGCTCGCCGATCCCTTGTGCGACGCGGCCACAGGCGCAGCAATGGGCGTTGCAGCACCTGGCGAGCCTGGCCCAGGAATTCGATGAATTGCCACGCTGGAGCCATTAAAACGTTGGAGCGGAAGAGCGTTGGAGTGTTGGAGCGGAACGGCAGGGTAGGGTCTTGCTGCGGAGAATATGCTGCTTCGCGATGCGAGGAGCAAGGGAAGCAGGTTGAGGCAACGCTTACCAAAGTTGTCGTTGTTTTGCCGTTGTTCCAACGCTTTTCGCTCCAACGTTCCAACGCTTCCACGCCTTCCATGCCGACAACACCGTTGCCGCTGAAGAAGCGTTGCATCACGCTTTGCACCATGCCCGGCAACAGGGGGAATGGTTCCGTCTTACCGCTGGGCAGAGTGCCCGACTCGTGGCCGTGCAGCGCTTCGAGGGCGGGTACTTTCGGTTGGAGACAGGCCCTCTGACGGGAGATGAGCTATGTGGAGAGATGAATGTGATCCCAAGTGAACTCAACGTTTTATGAAGGATAGTAAGGACATTGATATGACTCCCCCAGCTACCTCCATCAAATTGCTATTTGTGAGTGCGCGCCCGCGTGGGAGCGAACATCTTCGCTTTCAGGAGGAGCAGGAGCGAATCAAGCGTCTCTTGCC
>JACCSL010000652.1 GCA_013812995.1 Ardenticatenales bacterium
CCGCCTTTCCAGTGCGCCCGACCCCGAGCCGTGCTGTTCCTCCTTGTCCCAACGTCCTCAGCCTCCGCGTTTTTCGTCTGTTTCGACCACCGTTTATGCGGCGGCTTAGTTTTGTCAGTCAGTCAGGGTATGGAAGATTGGAAAGCATGCCATGCGCGCCCTCTCCCCCACGTCGCTTCGCTCATACCCAGAGGGAACCCACCCTCTCCCGAAATCGGGAGAGGGGCACGAAAAGGGTCTTCCCCCTCTCCTGACGTCGGGAGAGGGGGCGGCCGCAGGCCGGGGGAGAGGGCCACCACGCAGAGCCACCCCTCAACCACAAATTCCATCAGAACCAGACACGTAAGACGGCACTAATGAAGCACTTACGTTTTACGTCTTACGTTCTATGCTCATCTTCCGCAATTCAACAGGACTCCGCCATGCCCTCTCTCCCAGACCACTTCACCCGCAGAATCAACGACGTTTTTCAGGAGGCAGGGGCGGCGTGGCTGGCGCGGCTGCCCGCGATTATCGCCGCGTGCGAGCAGCGCTGGGCATTGACCGCTCTGCCAGCTTTTGCAAATCTTTCCTACAACTACGTGGCCCCGGCGCTGGGCGCGGATGGCAGCGAGGTCGTGCTGAAGCTGGGGGTTCCCCATCTCGACTTCTGGCGCGAGATGGAGGTGCTCCGCCTCTACGATGGGCGTGGCATGGTGCGCCTGCTGGACAGCGACCCTGAGCTAGGGGCGATGCTGCTAGAGCGGCTCCAGCCGGGCACCCCGCTCGCGCACCTCGTGGCGGAGGACGACGAGAGGGCGACGACCATCGCGGCGGAGGTGATGCAGGCACTCTGGCGACCCGCGCCCGCCGGGGCGTCGTTGCCCACGGTGGTAGACTGGGCGGCGGGTATGGGAAAGCTGCGCCGCCACTTCGATGGCGGAACGGGACCGCTGCCCACGCCGCTCGTCGAGCAGGCGGAGCGGCTCTTCGCGGAGTTGCTTTCTTCCCAGGCGGAACCCGTGATGCTGCATGGCGACCTGCACCATGAAAATATCCTGGCCGCGCAGCGCGAGCCCTGGCTGGCGCTGGACCCCAAGGGTATCCTCGGTGAGCCCGCCTATGAGGTCGGCGCGCTGCTGCGCAACCCGAGGCCGCAGCTTCTGGCAATGTCCGACCTGCGTCGCCTCTTCGCACGCCGCGTGGATCAACTCGCTGAAGCATTGGGGGTGGAGCGCGAACGAATCGTTGGCTGGGGCATGGCGCAGGCGGTGCTCTCCGCCTGGTGGAGCATTGAGGACCATGAACCCGGCTGGGAGTTCGACATCGCCTGCGCCGAGCAGCTGGCCGCGTTGATGAAGTGAAATTTTGGTCAATGGATGTACGATGTTCGCCAGATCGTCGCAGGGTAGGCGCTGGGTTATCTAGGATGTCGCCAGCGCGGCCAGCGTTCGCTTGATGCCCTCAGCGACGGAGAGGAGCGGCGCATAGCCCAGGTCGCGCCGCGCCGCGCCAATGTCATAGCCCTGCGTGCGGGCGAGGATCAGCGTCGAGTAACGGGTCAGGAGCGGCTCGGTGTTGGTCACAGCGGCGCGCAGCTCCATGACGGTGGCCGCCACGAGCGCCAGAGGAAGCGGCACACGCCGCAGCTGCGTCGGAAGATTTAATCGCCGCAAAAGCTGGTAGATGACATCCCAGAGGGGTACATGCTCGTCGTTGGTGATGGTATAGGTCTTGCCGACTGCTTGCTCAGCGTCCAGCGCCAGCAGCAGCGCGTGTACCACGTTGTCCACGTAGGTCAGGTCCACGCGATTGCGCCCATCGCCAATCTGCGGCAGGCGGCGCTGGCGGGCTGCGTCGAGCAGGCGCGGCAGGAGCGAGGTATCGCCCGGCCCAAAGATGGCCTTGGGACGAAGAATCACCGTCTTGAGGTCGCGCGCGGCGTTCACGCGGTCCTCGCCCAGTTTCTTGGTCAGCGAATAGATGGAGGCAAAGCGGTGTGGATAGGGGGCGTCCTCGGTCAGATTGTGGTGATCGCGCCCATCGAAGACGACGCTGGGTGAGGAGACATAGATCAGCCGCTGAACGCGGTGGCGGCGACAGCCTGCGATGATGCTATCGGTGCTGCCCACGTTGGTGGCGTAGAATTCCGCGCGTCGCCCCCAGGGTGCCGAGAGCGCGCCCGCGTGAATCACTGCATCCACATTCTCGCAGGCAGCGATGACCGAGGCCCGGTCGCGCAGGTCGGCGCAGAGAAGCATGGCCCCTGCCGCTGTCAGTTCTGCGCCGATGGCTTTGTTTCGTCCTAGCACGCGCACCGCATCGCCGCGCGCCAGCAAAGCATGAACGAGGTGGCGTCCCAGAAAGCCCGTGCCGCCCGTTACCAGGAGTCGAATGGTTCCACCTTTCGTTGCCCAGAGAGTAGAATGGGCTTTTCAACTTTAAAGAGTATCAACCTACGGGAGCAATGGCAAGTATGTCACAGACAAACGAGCACGCCCTGACGGACACACCCACAACCTATCCTCTAGCTCTGGCAGCGCAGATGGCGACCGTGATTGCGCCCCACGCTGCCCGCTATGACCGAAGCGGTGAGTTCGCGGAGGAGAGTATCCGCCTCCTGCAGCGCAACGGCTACGCGGCGCTGACCGTGCCAAAGGAATATGGCGGTATGGGAGCCGGGCTCTATGAGCTGGTGCGCGCGCAGGAGCGGCTGGCGATGGGCGATGCGGCGGTCGCGCTCTCGATTGGCATGTCGCTCCTCAAGCTCGCCCAGCAGGCGGACAAGCAAAGCTGGCCGCTGCCCATCTACGAGAAAGTCATGCGGGCGGCGGTAGCGCGAGGCGCGCTGGTCAACGCGGTGGCGAGCGAGCCGCTCATGGGCAGCCCCTCGCGTGGGGGCAAGCCGGAAACCGTCGCGGTGCCGGAGGGCGATGGCTGGCGCATCAGCGGCCACAAGACCTTCGCCAGCCTCGCGCCCATGCTCGATTTTATCGATGTGCTGGCGACGATCAAGGATGGAACGGACGATGTGGCACGCTTCATGGTGGAGCGAGGTGAGGGAATTCGCATCAAGGAAAGCTGGGACTCGCTCGCCATGCGCGCCACCGGGAGCCACGACATGATCTTCGAGGGGGCCTGGGCGGGGCCGGGCAGTCTGTTGAGCCGCGCACAGGGCGGGGGCGAGGCCGAGGGCAAGGTCGCGACGGGGGTTCCTATCACCAATCCCTACTTCGCGCTGCCCGTGGCGGCGGTCTACCTGGGCGCAGCGGCAGAGGCGCAGCAGGCCGCTGTGACCTTTGCCCGAAACAAGGTTCCGCCTGCGCTGGGTCGCCCGCTCGCGTTGGTGGAGACGATTCGCGCGACGCTGGCCGAGAACGAGCGCGAGCTGCGTGCGGCGCGGATGATGCTCTACGACACGGCCCGCCGCGTCGAGGCAGGGCGCGGGGAGATGGACGATGAGCTGCGCCTGGACATCTACGTTGCCAAGCACGCGGCCAGCAACAATGCTATCTCCGTGGTGGACCGCGCGATGCGCGTCGTCGGGGGGGCGGCGCTGGCACGCGGTGGGGCGCTCGAGCGCGCCTACCGGAACGTGCGCGGGGGTCTCCTCCACCCGCCCGCCGACGATATCACTAGCCGTGTCCTCGCCGCCTGGGTCTTCGAGCAATGAGACTTATCACTGAGTCGTACCTGGAGCAAGTGGCGCGCTGGCCGACAGAGGGCCGCCGCATCCTCGCCCAGTTCGATGAGGAGGCCGTGGTCGTCTATCAGGCGTATCGTCCCGACATTGGCGAGTACGCCGCGCGGCATGGCACCTTCGGCGGGCAATTTAGCTTTGCGAGGATGAGCTGGATCAAACCGAACTTTCTCTGGATGATGTACCGCTCCGGCTGGGGACAGAAGGAAAATCAGGAGGTGACCCTTGCTATCTGGCTGAAGCGCGCCGCCTTCGACGCTCTCCTGCGCGAGGCGGTCTACTCCAGCTACCAGCCCGAGGTATATCCGAGCCAGGAGGCCTGGGCGGAGGCCGTCGCCGCCTCCGAGGTCCGTCTTCAGTGGGATCCCGACCACGATCCCTCCGGGGCAAAGATGGTGCGCCGAGCGATCCAGCTGGGGCTGCGCGGCGAGAGCCTGGCGCGCTACGCCCGCGAGTGGATTCTCGCTATCGAGGACATCTCCGAGTTCGTGCGCGAGCAGCGGCCCCACGCGCGCGCTCCCTATACTCATCTCCTCACGCCACGCGAGGAAGCCTACCCGGTTGAGGATCCAACGGTATCGCGTCGTTTGGGGATATCCGCTCATATGCTAGGATGACTTCACCTGGATCGTCTCAGAGTAGCAACGGCTGCCAGCGCGCCAGCTCCTGCTCCAAGCGCAGCGTGCTGGGATCCTCCCCGAAGCGCCAGCCGCCATGCTGCATGAGTCCGCGCACCTCCTGGGCGCTCTCCCGTGCCTGCTGGATCAGGGTCTGGGGATAGGCCATCTGGACAGCGTGGCGCTCGAACTCATCGGCGTCGGCGATGCGCACCCCGTGCTCGCGGTGCCAGATCACATCCAGGTCCAGATCCTGGTAGCGCAGGACGCCATTTTCCAGGCGTGGCGGCGTGATAACGTTGCAGTACCATTCGAGCCACTGGCCGTGGTCATCGAAGAGGAGCAGGGCATCCCACCATTGCTCGCGCCAGTGCCAGCGCAGGAGTGGATGGTTGTTCAGCCAGGTCCCCTTATGGGAAGTTACAGGTTGGTGACGAGGGTGGAAGGTAAGCCAGCCCCACTCTGTCTCTTCCAACAGGTGGGCCTCATAGCGCCAGTGGAGAGAGTTGTCATATTTCGTTGAGAGAATTGTAATCGTTTTCATCCGCACATTCTAGCACGGGCCGGGGACAGAACGAAGAGAAAAAAGAGCTTTAGGGGGAGCGGCGCGTGAGACGGACTTCGAGCTGTCGGGGGACGGCGCTTACCAGGGTGTAACCTGCGGGGAGGCGAATGACAGGTTCCACGATGTAGGTTCCCTCGCTCCGCCCAGTCAAATCCAGCGATATCCCAAAGGCAGGATCGCGGCTCAAGGTCGTAGCACTGCCCGGTCCTGCCACGCGGACAATGGCGACGTCTGAGCTAAGCGTAGCCTGGAGCCCGCTCCCGAGGTTGAGCATCTGGACCGGGGCCGTCAACACCAGCAGCCGGCTTTCCGAAAAAACTTTCAGGCTCACCTGAGCCGGTATCATCGAGGTCACCGAGATTCTATCACTCAGGACGAGGGTGGGCGTCAGGAAGTAGCTCCCTTCTGTCAGGGAATCTGCCTGCAGCGTGAGTTGAAGGAGAGAAAGGTCGAGGGTTTCCAGCGCCAGCAGTGGCCCCTCGACGCCGACCGTCACCGAGAGAGGCTCTATCGCCGCCACCTGATTGGGCGACAGCCCTACCACGGTCACGGGTAGAAGTAGGTCACGCACGCCGCGCTGCTCGATGATGGTCACCTCGATTTGCTCGGGGATCACCGATTCCGCGCGCAGGCTGTTCGGCGGGGTGATGCGAGGCTCTACCAGATGCGTGCCCGCGCCCAGCGTCGAGAGGTCGAGGGTAACGATGACCTCGTCCAGGCTGAGATCCTCCAGCTCAATGATAGGTCCCTTGAGA
>JACCSL010000655.1 GCA_013812995.1 Ardenticatenales bacterium
GGCAGGACCGACTCCAGCCCTTCCTCGACCTCGCGCGTGACCTGCGCGATGATGGCCCGCGCCCGCGCCCGGTCCTGGAGGCGACTGGAGAGGACGGCCAGCTCGAAGGCGCTGGGGCGCACGCTGACCTGCAAGAGATCATCCGGGAGCTGCACAAGGCAGGTACCCGGGCGCATCACGGGCAGCACCTGGATCATGGCCTCGGGCAGATCAGGAAAGCGCTCGCGCACGTTGGCGAGCTCGCCCGCCTTCTGGTTGAAGATGAGGGTGTTGGCTGTGTTCGCGAGGATGGGCTCGCCGTGGTGCAGGCCGCTCTCATCCGCTGGCCCCAGCAACGAGGGCAGATCCTGGTCGGCCACGATCATGCCCACACGACGACTACGCGCGGTCTTGTACTCCTCCGAGACGTGGGCGGCGATGACGCTATCCCGCATGAGCACCCCCATCTCGTCGATAAAGACCAGCATGGGCACCTGGTCGCCCGCGCGGCGCTTGCGGCGGATGGCCTGGTTGATGTCGCCCACCAGGATCGAGAGCAAGGCCGCGCGCAGGTTGCCGCCCTGCTCCTCCTTGGGTAGCCGCGACACGTCGAAGACCGTCACGGCGTGGTCCAGCGAGAGGTCCACCGTGGTGGGTCTGCCAAAGAGCGCCGCGCGACTGCCGACGGTGTACTGTTCGAGCGCAAAGGCGAGCAGGCTCGCTTTGCTGCGTATCTCGGGGGCGGCGTCTTCATCTGCGGCGATATCGTCCAGGCGATGCTGCACGGCGTGGAGCGTGGGCACTGCCTCCCGCTCCCCGCGCTCCCAGAGCGGCGCGTAAATGTCCATCAGCACCTGATCGAGAATCGCCACCTCCAGCCGGTCGGACGGGTCCACCACCCCCAGCATCCCCAGGCACGCCAGCACCATGCCCACCTGGTTGGCGATTTCCTCGTGGGCGATGTCGAGAACATTTATGGCTGCCTCGGAGGTGCCCAGGATCGAGCGGTGATACACCTCCTCCCCCAGCCAGGAGAGGTCGATGTTGCCCTGCGGGTCCACGATAATGAGGCGCACGCCCAGCATGAGGTGGCGCAGCATGAGCAGTAAAGTTGTAAAGGACTTGCCTGACCCCGACTGGCCCAGGATGACCGTGTTGTAGTGCGGGTTCTTGTCGTCGAAGAGGTTCAGGATGACGGGGGCCTGGTTGCGGTCGGTGCCCAGATACACGCCGCGCGTCTCGGTGCGACGACGATACGAGAGGGCGGAGCCGGTGAGAATCGCCAGACCATGCGAGGGCAAGAGACTCCCCTCCGCCGCGCGCGGGGGCTCCGCGCCAAACATGGTGCCGATCTCAGCAGCGGGACTCTCCCAGGGCTCCATCTCCATGCCCACCGTGCCGCGCACGACCTCCAGCCGCTGGGCAAGCGTGGTCTCATCGTCTGCCCCCACGACAATGGAGAGGCGAACCTGGTGCAGGGCGGAGCCCACGCGCGAGAGTTCCTGGCGTAGTTGCCCAATCGCGCCGCGCACGGCATTGGCTGCGGCCTGCGCCTCACCCGAGGCGGACTTCTCGAAGCGGGCCGAGGTGTCTTTCTCGCGCAGGAGGCGGGTGGCCTTCTGCTGCGAGTAGGTATGGATGTCGAGGCTGGCCCACACCGGGAAGTCGAGCGCAAAGAGGCGGTGCAGCATCCGGGGGTGCAGGACGCCGCTCTGCTGAAGCCGCGAGCGCACCACGCTCCATACCCGGCTGTCGGGGGTGGTAAGACGATTCCACTGGAGGCTGCCGCGCACGAAGGGCAGCGGGATGCCTACCGCGCCCAGCGGGGTCGCGCCCACGCCATAGGTTCCCAGCATCTGGATGAGGCCCAGTTCCCCAATCGCGGAGTCCATGACCAGGTACAGCCGCATGTGGCGCGTGGTCTGCACCGTTTGGCGTAGCATCTCCTTGTACTGGAGCGCGTAGAAGCGCACGGAGGGAGGTAGCTCTGAGCCGGGCACGGCCTCGGCGTGGAAGCCGGCCAGCACGTCCTCGGCCTGGAGG
>JACCSL010000680.1 GCA_013812995.1 Ardenticatenales bacterium
CGCCTTTCCAGTGCGCCCGACCCCGAGCCGTGCTGTTCCTCCTTGTCCCAACGTCCTCAGCCTCCGCGTTTTTCGTCTGTTTCGACCACCGTTTATGCGGCGGCTTAGTTTTGTCAGTCAGTCAGCCTCTGAACCTCAATAGTGATGAGGGAGAAACACGATGCGCGATTGGCGCGCGGCACGGGTGCGGGGCTTTGCACCGTCGATCTTTGCAGAAATCAGCGCCCTGGCACAGGCCCACCAGGCCATCAACCTGGGGCAGGGCTTCCCGGATTTCGATGGGCCGCTGGAAATCAAACAGGCCGCGCAGGCCGCCATTCAGGCAGGGCATAACCAGTACGCTGTCTTTGAAGGGGAGCCGGTGCTGCGCCAGGCCATCGCGGCCCACGCGTTGCGCTTCTATGGTCAGCTCGTTGACCCGACCACGGAAATCATGGTGACGAGCGGGGCATCGGAGGGCATCTGGTGCAGCGCCTTCGCCTTTATTGAGCCGGGTGACGAGGTCATCGTTTTCGAGCCGGTCTTCGATTGCTATCTCCCCAACACCCTCATGGCGGGCGGCATCCCCGTTCCCGTCACCCTCCACACCCCGCACTTTCGCTTCGACCCGGACGAGTTGCGCGCCGCGTTCTCCCCGCGCACCAGAGCTATCTTTGTCAACACGCCCCACAATCCGACAGGCACCGTGTTCGCGCGGGAAGAGTTGCTGCTCATCGCGGAGTTGTGTCAGGAGTACGATGTACTCGCCATCGCGGATGAGGTCTATGAGCACCTGGTGTATGAGGGGGCAAGGCATGTGCGGCTGGCAACGCTGCCGGGCATGAGGGAGCGAACGGTGACGCTCTCGAGTAGTGGGAAGAGTTTTTCGCTGACGGGATGGAAAATCGGGTGGGCGATAGCACCCGCTCCCTTGCAGGTGGCCCTGCGGCGGATGCACCAGTTCACGGTCTTCGAGAGCACAACGCCGATGCAGCACGCCATTGCCAGCGCGCTGCGCCTCCCCGACGACTATTTCCAGAATTTGATCGCTGAGTACCAGGCGAAGCGTGATTTTATGAGGGAGACGCTGACCGGGTGCGGGCTGCACCCGGCCAATCCTGCCGGTAGCTATTTTATGCTCGCCAGCATTGAGGAGTTTCCCCACGCAGAGGCGGTTGAGTTCGCGCACTTCCTGATCCGGGAGATCGGGGTGGCGTTTATTCCCTGCCCGCCCTTCTACCTTCAGCCGGAGCGCGGGGCGCGACTGGTGCGCGTAGCCTTCTGCAAGCGGTGGGAAACGCTGGAGGCCGCTGCGGAGCGGCTGGCGAGACTATAGGCGAATCACCGCGCCGCAGTAGTCGCAGTTGATGGTACTCTGCCCACGCGCGATGGTGGTGGGCAATGTTCCCCCACAGGTGGGGCAAATCGTCGGGGCCGAGGCAACCTTCACGGCAGCGGCTTCCTTTACCTCGGCGGCACCCTCAACGCGCTCCTTGTCGATCTCGCCCGTGCGGACGCGGTTGATGAGCTGGCACCACTCCTCATTCGTCGCCCCGTCCTGCAACGCCAGAACCGCGCTGCCAACCCCCGCCTCTGGCGAGAACTGGACAAAGAGCAGCTCGGTGGAAGAGAAGAAATGCTGTTTGTCCTGGGCCTTCGCATCCGCCACATGACCAATCAGCGGGGCGAACTTAAGCTCCTGGACCGTCTCGCTCTCCGTGGTGATGAAGAGGAACTTCTTCGTGGCAACGCTCTCCTTGCGCTCGAAGATCAGCCGCTCGTCCGTCAGGTAAAGGTTACCTTCTTGCCCCTCATCTCCATCGGGTTTTTCCAGGAGTTTGGCCTTGCAGGCAGCCACGAGGAACTCGCTAGGCAGAAGGTCGAACTTCGCCTCATCGGCCTGATCGAAAGCCCATTTGACCTGGTCGATCTGCTGACGCGTCTGCTGGATGGTCTGACCCACATCGCCATAGCGACCCTGAATGGTGGAATGGGCGGATTCGCACTTGCGCTTGAACGATTGCACAGCGGATTCCGCGCTCCCTACCAGAGAGCTACTCCCGACCTGGGCCTGCTGCACAGACGCCGCTACCTTGTCAGCATCCTCCATCAGGTTACTGGTGTGTCTGTCAATGTCATCTTCTACCTGGTCACAGATCGTTTCCCATTTGTCGGTCAGAACATTGACTTTATTCTCAAGATAGCTGCGGAAGTTGTAGCCCCGACCGCGAAGCTGCGCCAGGTCTGCCGGAAGCGTGGTGAGCACGGATTCAACATCGCCCATCGAGCTATGGACGTTGGTCAGCATCATATCGTCTTGCAGATCATCAAACGTACTTTGTAGACTTTTGACGCGTTGTTCCATTGCCTCGTCCAGCTTGGCTTTGGCGGTGACGCTCTTGGTGGTGACAGTGGCTCGCCGCTGCTGTTGCTTCTTCTTCCATTCTTCCTGCTTGACGCGAATCTGGGCCCGCTTATCCTGAGTCTCTTCCTGTTTCTTTTTATCGAGGGAGCGGGCATTTTTCGTCTGGATAGCTTTTACCTGTTTGGGTGCCATAACTGTTCTCCTCAAACGTTTGCTTTCGGTGGGGGTTACCGTGGAAAACTATATCGACTCTGCGCTATAATCGCAACCTCCTCAACGCCTTCTTTTTGGCGGATAGGGAAACGAGTGCAATAGTTATTTGAATTTCACTCTCTTTTGGCTCTCAGGAGTGCTAGACGATGAATAATCCGCTGGATGAGTACCGGGTGGGCGGCTATTTTCTTGTGCGGGTCGCGGACCGTGAGGAGTGCATGGCATCGGAGTTGTTGCCGGAGTCTTTTATTACGGTCTCGCCCTGCCTAACCGATATCTTCCCAGAATCCTGGACGATCAGCGAGGGGCTCTCGATGGAGGAGGCCAATGGCTTTGATCTGCCCCGGCACTCCCTGAGCAATGTGAAACACGAGATTGCTTCGCACTTCCAGAATCGCTATCTTGGGTGGCCCAATGTCTGTTATTCCACCACGATTGCCCGGCAACTCGTCGAGCGCTTTCTCAAGCACATGGGCCAGCAGGAGATGGCGCTGATTGGGGTGGCACTACACCAGGCATACCTCCCTGAGTTCCTGCACGTCGAGGCACCGGGCGAGGGCGATAGCCCGCAGGGTGTCTATGACGCCATTGCCTACGGGATGCAGATGGAAGCGGGCGGCACGGTTCTGGGGTATGATGTCCTGGGCCTTGATGACAATGGTTCCTTCCATTCCTGGCTCTGCAATGGGTTGGAGGATGAGATTCACGAGCAGTTCGGGATTCGCCCCAATGGCAATGGCCTGCTGAACTCCATCGAGGAGGCCATGCAGTGCGCGCTCTATGCCTCCAGCGACGATGTAGACGCCGAGCCCGTGCTCTGGCAGCCCTGGCTCATTGTCAGCTATCCTATTGCATGACCCTGCTCCCACTCGGCGGGCTGGCGCGATGGGAGTCCCTGCCACTGAGGGGCCAGGGGAATCACGCCCAGGT
>JACCSL010000693.1 GCA_013812995.1 Ardenticatenales bacterium
CGTACCGCCTGACCTTCTACGCCGCCAGTCTCGCGACCATCCTGGGAGCCTTCCTGCCGGGCTGGCCGCTCCGCTGGGCGGGTCGCCACGCCGCCAGCAGCGAGCCAACTATCGCCGCCAGTCACTAACCGCCCTCTTCCTCCTCCCCCAGCAGCGGCGCGCCGCTGCTCTTTTTGACACATTTTATCAACAAGTGATAATCGAATGAAACATTTTCTCAACAAGGACACATTGAGATGAAAGATGGGATTCTTTTACTCTTCGTCCTGCTGATACTGGTCGCCTGCGGCCAGGAGTCGCCGCCCGCTGAGAATAACGCGGCGCAGGGAGCGACCTCTGGCGGAGGGCTGAGGATTGTTGCAACGACAACGATCATCGGGGCGGTGGTGCAGCAGGTAGCCGGGGAGCAGGCGACGGTAACAGTGCTCATGCCTGTGGGGAGCGACCCGCACGCCTTCCAGCCGCGCCCGCAGGATATTGCGGCGGTGGCTGACGCGGATGTTGTTTTCATCAATGGGTTGGGGCTGGAATCGTTTCTGGAGCCGATGCTGGAGAATGCCGGGGGCGCGGCGCGTGTGATTGCCCTATCCGACCAGATCGTGGCACTGGAGGCGGAGGGCGAGGAAGAGGAAGGCCATGAGCACGAGGGGCAGAATCCGCATGTGTGGCTCGACCCCAACAACGTGATTCTCTGGACAGAACAGATCGAAAAAACCCTGGGGGAGTTGGACCCGGCGCAGGCAGCAAGTTATACCACGAACGCAGAGGTATACCAGCTTGAGCTTCAGGAATTGGATGCTTGGATTGCCGAGCAGGTGAGGACGATTCCCGAGGAGCGCCGCCAACTGGTGACGGACCACGAGATTTTCGGCTATTTCGCGGCGCGCTACGGCTTTGAGCAGGTGGGGGCGGTGATTCCCAGCCTTAGCACGATGGCGGAGCCCTCCGCGCAGGAGATGGCGGCGCTGCAAGATGCGGTTCGGCAGCAGGAAGTTTCCGCCATCTTCATGAGCACGACCGTGAGCCAGGGGCTTGTCAACAGCGTGGCAGCGGACACGGGCACGCAGTTGATCACGCTCTACACCGATTCCCTGAGTGGCCTCAATGGCCCGGCGGCGACCTACGTTGACCTCATGCGCTACAATGTCACGGCCATTGTTGACGCGCTTCGATAATTCCCGGATTGGTTGACCCATGAATCCAAGTGATAAAGCAGACATTCTCCTGCACACCAGCGGCCTGAGCGTTCGTTATGGGCGCGTCACGGCGCTGGATGCAATCTCCTTCGACCTGCTCCGGGGGGAGCGTGTGGCGGTGTTGGGGCCGAATGGCGCGGGCAAGAGCACCCTGTTCAAGGTCATCGCTGGGCTAATTCTGCCGACGGCGGGGGACCTTCGCTTCATGGGTGCCCAGGGAAGTCCAACGATTGCCTATGTGCCCCAGCGCAGCGGCGTGGACTGGTCCTTTCCCGTGACGGTCTTCGATGTGGTGATGATGGGGCGCACGGCGCAGATCGGGCTTTTCCGGCGACCAAAAGCCAGGGACCGCGAGATGGTACAGCAGAGCCTCGCGTTCGTGGCGCTCACGGAGCTAGCGGGGCGACAGATCAGCGAGCTCTCCGGCGGGCAGCAGCAGCGCATGTTCATCGCGCGAGCGTTGGCGCAGGAAGCACAGCTCATGCTGATGGACGAGCCGCTGGCGGGTCTCGACGTTCCCTCCCAGCAGGGCATCTATGAGATTCTGGATATGCTGCGCGAGCGCCAGGTGACCGTGCTGGTGGCGACGCACGACCTGGATCAGGCGGCGGAACACTTTGACCGGGTGATGCTGCTGAATCGCTCTCTGTTGGGGTTTGACCGCCCTGAACGCGTCTTCACGCCCGCACGGCTGGCCGACGCCTACGGGAGCCGCATCCGGCTGGTGGAGACGGCAGAGGGCATGCTGGTACTGACCGAGAAAAACCAGGGAGGGCTGTAGGCTATGGAACAAATCATCGAGTTCATCACGGGGCCGCTGGCCTACCCTTTCATGGTGCGGGGGCTGATCGCGGCGGTGCTGGTGGGCGTGGTATGCGCGGTGGTAGGAACCTTTGTGGTTCTGCGCGGCATGGCCTTCTTTGGCGATGCCCTCTCCCACGCCATTCTGCCAGGGCTGGCCGTGGGCTATCTCTACGGTGGCGGCACGACGGATGCCCTCTTCTGGTGGGGGCTGCTCACGGCGATTCTAACCTCCATCGGCATTGGCGTCATCAGCGAGTCTGGCGAGATCAAGGAGGATACCGCGATTGGCATTGTCTTCGCGGGGATGTTTGCGCTGGGTATCGCGATGATCTCCACGGTGCGTAGCTACGCGGTCGACCTGGCACATATTCTCTTTGGGAATGTTCTGGGTGTCTCGGTCAGCGGGCTCTGGCTGATTACGATCTTCGGCGGGGCGGTGATCCTGATTATCCTGCTGCTGTACAAGGAACTGGTGGTCATCTCCTTTGATCCCGTTCTGGGAGCCACGCTGCGGCTGCGAACGACGCTCCTACATAACCTGCTGATGATCCTGATTGCGACCACCATCGTCGTCTCGCTCCAGACCGTGGGTGTGGCCCTGATGCTAGCCATGCTCATTACGCCGGCGGCCTCGGCCTACCTGCTGACGCGCCGCCTCCCCACCATGATGGCGCTCGCGGCGCTCATTGGCGCGTTGTCCGGCGTGGTGGGCCTCTACCTCTCTTACTACGGGGGAATTGCCTCCGGGGCGGCCATCGTGCTTGTCTGCACGGCGCTCTTCCTCCTGGCTTTCCTCTTTGCCCCCGGCCGTGGCTGGCTCTGGGGGATGAGCTGGGAAAAGCTGCGCCACGCGGCGCTGCGCTCCTTCCCCACCGCTAGCCGCCAGTAGGGCGCAAATACTCCCCAGATGACTAGGTGGCTTTCCCCCCACCTGCCCGATGTGGCGAGGGGCAGAATGGAGTATCCTGTGCTCAAGTCGTAAGGAAGAGGAAATCACTCCTCTCGCAGGACACCCAGTGGAGGCTACTCATGCAATCGTTTCTCTCTCGCCCGCATCGTGAGATTCAGGATCCCCCTATCGCCAAACTGCTTTTCAGTGACACCCGCGCCGCCTGGCTGTGGCTCATCGTTCGATTGTACCTTGGCTACCAGTGGGTGGAAGCTGGCTGGCATAAGGTGACGGACGCTGCCTGGGGCTACGGAGCCGGTGAAGCCCTCAAGGGCTACTGGACACGCGCCATCGCCATCCCGGAGGAAGGTCGCCCCGCCATCAGCTTCGATTGGTACCGTGACTTTCTGACCTCCCTGCTCAACAGCGAGGCCTACACCTGGATGGCTCCGATTATCGCCTATGGTGAACTGCTGGTCGGTATTGGCCTCATCATCGGTGCCTTCGTCGGAGTGGCCGCCTTCTTCGGAGCCTTTATGAACTGGAACTTCCTCATGGCCGGCTCGGCCAGCACCAATGGAATGCTCCTGGTCATCGCGGTCCTGCTCATCCTCGCCTGGAAGGTTGCGGGCTACATTGGCCTCGACTACTACCTCCTCCCGAAGGTTGGCACACCCTGGAAGAGCATGGAAGTCAACCCAACTCCAATCATTCGCCCGGGTGGGGCTATGGTCTAAATAACAAAGCTTATCAAACATGGGGCGGCATCAATGCCGCCCCGTGTCGTGTTGGTCGAAGATTGACGCGTGGGGAACGCTCCTCATAATCGAGCAGTTTGGTGAACAACAGGGGGGAACGGATCATGCACGATTTACTGGTCGTTGGAGGCGGGCCGGGCGGCGTCGCGGCGGCGGCCTATGGGCTGCACCTGGGACTGGATACCCTGATTATCAGCCCGGATCTGGGTGGAAAAGTCAACTATCACTTCGAACTCGAGGGCCTACCCGCCATCGACACGGTCCACGGAAGCAAGCTCACCCAGATTTTTGCAGCCAAGATCGACCTGAGTTCCCATCTTGCCCAGAGTGTTTCGGCGGTGGAGGAGATTCCTGGTGGCTTCCGCGTGACGCCGGAGCAAGGCGAGCCGCAGGAGGGAAAAACGCTGGTCATTGCCACCGGTGCCAAACCCCGTCGCCTCTATGTCCCTGGCGAGGATAAATACTGGGGCCGGGGGCTCTCCTACAGCGCCTTGAGCCATGCTCCGCTCTTCGTCGGGCGCGAGGTGGCTGTGATCGGCAATGATCGACGCGCCCAGATTGCCGCCCTGGAACTCTCCCGCGTGGCAAGTACGGTGTATTTCATTGTCCCGCGTCCTCAAATGTTGGACCCTCTGCTAATGGAGCGACTTACTGCGCGCGGGAATACGCAGTTGTTTCAGCGGTGGGAGGTCATCTCGGTGGATGGAAAGGAGTTTGTCACCGGGCTCTCGCTTCAGAGCGGGGACGGAGTGATTCGGGAACTCAAGTTGGATGGTGTGTTCGTCGAGTTGGGACTCCTCGCCAACAGTGATCTGGTGGCCCATCTGGTGGAACGAGACGAGCAGGGGCGCATCAAGATCAACCATCAGGCGTGCACGAGTCATCCCGCCATCTTCGCGGCGGGCGACGTGACGGATGTTCACGGGGAGCAGGTTCCCATCGCGCTTGGCGATGGCATCAAAGCGGCGCTGAGTGCGTCGGAGTATCTGGTGGGGCAGCCGGAAAACTAACTCATGGCGCTTCTCATCATTGCCACCATCAATGGAATCCACCTCTGCGAGGCAGAGGACAATGGCTGGCGGCCGTGTGGGCACACTCTTCAAGGGCACCATGTCACCTCAGTCATCGCCCGCGAGGGGGTAATTCTAGCGGGCACGACGGATGGCATCTACCGTTCTGACGATCTTGGCCTGACATGGCAGGAGGCGAGCCAGGGTCTGACTCAGCGCCATGTCCGCTGGATGGCCTTCCATCCTGATATCTCGGATTTTGAGTTTGCAGGAACGGAGCCCGCCACGATCTTCATCTCGCGCGATGGCGGGCAAAGCTGGCACGCCGCCGATGAGGGACTGGGGACTCCCTGGAAAGATACCCGCGTGGAACGAGTCGTGCATCTGGGCGATGAGCTCTTCGCCGTCCTGGATAATGGCAAGCTCCTTGTCGCGCCGCAGGATACGCTGGCCTGGCAGCCTCTCCTGCCAGGTATCGAAAACGCGACTGCAATAACAAGGATGGTTTAATGTTTGTCATTTGACCGTCCCCGGCCTTCTGTGCATCCTTTTCTGGTATTCTGCGCTCTCAGGAGGACCGATGCCATCCGTACCAGAAGATTCCCCGACCCTGGCCAGCACCCGCGCCCTCTGGGGTGGCATTGCTTTCTCGCTGCTTTTCACCGCCCTGATTGCCTGGGCTGGGGCGCGGCTGGACGCCGTTCCCCTACTGCCAGACCAGGGAGCCTCCTGGTATTACTGGAAGCTGCCTGAGCCCACGCTATGGAGCCGGACAACCAGCTGGCTTTTCTACGCGGCACACCAGATTTCCTTCTGGGGGCTCATCTACTACGCGCAAACCAGGGTCGCCCGCTACAGCAATGGACTGCACCGCGCGAACATCTGGGCGCTGGCAACAAATGCCTTTTTCATCGTGCTCCACTTCCTGCAAACGCACCTCTGGTATGATGGTCTGGCCCAGGATGTCACGATCTGGAGTTCCCAGTTTTCAGTGATCCTGATGCTTGTCTTCATCCTCATCATGGAGAACCCCCGGCGTGGACTCTTTTTTGGACGGCAGGCCCCTCTCTCGCGAGATGTCACGCAGTGGCTGAAAAAGTATCATGGCTATCTTTTTGCCTGGGCAGCGGTCTACACGTTCTGGTATCATCCGATGGTCAACACTCAGGGTCATCTCATCGGTTTTGTCTATATGTTCTTCCTGATGGTGCAGGGCTCACTCTTCCTGACGCGCGCCCACCTGAACCGATATTGGATGGTGACTCAGGAACTCTTTGTGCTCTTTCATGGCACGCTCGTGGCCTACAACCAGGGCAATGGCATCTGGCCGATGTTCTTCTTCGGCTTTGCGGGGATGTTCGTCATCACCCAGGTGCATGGACTGGGCTGGCCCATCTGGGCGCGCTGGGGCAGCGTAGCCCTCTGGCTAGGCGGGGCTTTCCTGCTCTACAGCAGTCGGGGGTTTGGCAAGATAGATGAGACCATTCGTATTCCCTTCATCGAATACCTGCTCGTTTTCCTGCTAACATGGCTCTTCGCGGCCACCGCGTGGGTGATTCGGCGGATATCTCCCTCCGTCGAGCCGTCAGCCGCAACTCGGCCACAGGACGTTGCGTAGCGGCAGGAGCAGGTACCCGCCCCACCCAAGGAGAAGCTTTTGGCCCCCCTTTTACAGACATTACTCGGTCATCCCGTCACGGATCAGGTATTTGGTTTCCTGGATCATGACCATCAGGTGCAGCGCGTGGCGGGCGGGAACGAGAGCGAAGTCTATTGCACGGATGACCATCAGTTCGTTATCAAAATCAAGGGCGAGCTGGCAGGCAGCACCGATACAGCCCTCGCTCATGCCCAGACGATGCGCCAAGCGGCCACAGAATTCGCTGCCTGTCTGGGAGAGACTTACAGCATCCCTACCTACTTTGTGATCGCCAGAGATAATGCGGGAGAGAGCCAGGTCGTGATTATACAGCCCTACGTTCATCACGCGCGCCCGCTGGCAGAGGCTGACTATGCACAGCTCAGTGGGGAAGGGCGCGCAGAGATTGCCCGGCAGTTATCCGACATCATCAAGCGAGCGGTGGGATGCTATCGCGACAGAGGGCGCATGCCCGATCTCTATGGGCGCAAAAGCCGGACCCCGGAGGAGCGCAAACGGCTGAACGCGCCTTCCATGATTTTCTGGCGAATCTGGAGCTTTCTGGTTCAGCGGACACTGCTTCGCTCCCAGAATCTCATGATGGGCGAGATCTACCCCCACCCAATAGTCCTGGTGGACTACGACCCAGTCCGACAGAGCAACCTCTACCAGTGGCTATACTATCTGATACGCTGGATGCTGTTCTGGCGGGATCGCCTTCTCATCCAAACCCTCGCGCAAGATAAAGATTCCTAGCAAACAAAAACGCCCAACTTTACCGTTGGGCGTTTTCGTTTGCTGAAAGCTGACCGCTGATCGATCTTATCGCCTCAGCCGTGGGTCCAGGGCGTCGCGCAGCCCGTCGCCAAGCAGGTTGAAGGCGAGCACGGTGATGCTGATGGCGAGGCCGGGGAAGAAAACCAGGTGAGGCGCGCTGAAGAGTTGGTTGCGCTCGCCGCCCAGCATGGCACCCCATTCCGGGGTGGGCGGCTGCGCGCCAAAGCCGAGAAACGAAAGTGCTGCCGCCTCCAGAATCGCGCCCGCGATCCCCAGCGTTGCCTGGACGATGAGCGGGGTGATGGCGTTGGGAAGGATGCGTTGGAAGAGGATTCGCCCATGTCCGGCCCCGAGGGCACGCGACGCCTCGATGTAGTCCAGTTGTTTGGTCGATAGGACGCTGGCGCGAATCACGCGCGCGTAGGCCGGGATACTGACGATAGCAATGGCCAGGAGTGCGTTGACAAGCCCTGGCCCCAGCACCGCCACAATCGCAATGGCAAGCAGCAGCGAGGGAAAGGCGAGGAGCACATCCAGCGTCCGCATGATGACATCCTCAACCCAGCCGCCCACATAGCCCGCCACAGCCCCCAGGAGTGTTCCCACAATGATAGCAAAACCCACCGTCGCGAAACCGATGAAGAGTGAAACCCGCGTCCCATGAATGATGCGGCTGTACAGGTCCCGGAAGTTGCCATCAATTCCCATGAAGTGCTGCGATTGCTCCGCCGGGCAGCCCAGCAGATGGATGCAGGGAGCCTCGCGCCGCTTGACATCCCCAACCAGTTGCTGAATAGGATCATAAGGCGCAATCACATCAGCGAAAATAGCAACCAGAACGAGGATAGCCAGGATCACAGCACCGACCACCGCGGACTTCTGCTTAAAGAGACGGCGTAGCGTCACGCGCCATAAGTTCTCGGAGACATATTTCTCCGTCATATCTTCGGCAAGCGGGTTCTCGGTTAGGGTCGTCATCGGGGAAATATCTCAGTTCAGGCGAATGCGTGGGTCAAGGAAAGCATACGAGAGGTCTACCAGCAGGTTGGCAAGTACATAGATGAAGGCAATCACCAACGTAAATGCCTGGACGATGGGATAGTCCCGCGCCGTGATGGCCTCGAACAGGCTGCGCCCAACCCCCGCCAGGCCAAAGATCGTCTCAGTCAGAACGGCACCGCCCAGCAAGGCACCCAGCTGGAGGCCGATGATCGTCACGATGGGGAGAAGGGCATTTCGGAACGCGTGCTTGAAGACGACGCCATTGTAGGTCATCCCCTTGGCGCGCGCGGTGCGGACATAGTCCTGACCCAACACCTCCAACATGCTGGAGCGGGTCATGCGGGCGATGATCGCCATCGGGATGGTCGCGAGCGCGACCGCCGGGAGTACGAGGTGGGTGAGGGCGTTGACGAACGTCCCCCAGTCCCACGTGAG
>JACCSL010000698.1 GCA_013812995.1 Ardenticatenales bacterium
CTTCCTGGCCCTGGCGGAGCTGGGGGAAGAGAATCACCTCACGGATGGAATGCTGGTTCGTCAGCACCATAATCATGCGGTCCATTCCCCAGCCCATCCCGCCCGTGGGTGGCATCCCGTACATGAGGGCATTGATGAAATCCTCGTCCATCGGCTGCGTCTCATCATCGCCCGCGCTGGCCTGGCTCTCTTGCCCCTGGAAGCGGCGAATCTGCTCCAGTGGGTCATTCAGCTCGGTGAAGGCATTGGCGAATTCCATGCCCGCAATGAACAGCTCGAAGCGCTCCACGAGGCGCGGGTTGTCCGCCTTCTGCTTGGCGAGCGGCGAGAGATCGTAGGGATAGTCCACGATAAAGGTGGGCTGGATCAGGTGGGGCTCGACGCTCGCGCTGAAGAGTTCATCAACCTGCTTGCCCCAGGTCGGCTTGCGCTCCAGCCGCAGCCCCTTGGCCTGGATGGCGGCCTGGAGCGTTTCCAGCGTCTCGGCCTCGTAGAGGTCCACGCCGGTGCGCTCCAGGATGGCGTCGCGCAAACTGATGCGCGGCCAGGGCGGTGCCAGATCGATGATGTGCTCGCCGAAGGGAATCTGCGTCGTGCCATGCACCGCCTGGCAGACAAAGGACCAGCAACCCTCGGCCAGCTCCATCATGTCCCGGTAATCGGCGTATGCCTGGTAGACTTCCATCATGGTGAACTCGGGGTTGTGCTTGAAGGAAACCCCCTCGTTGCGGAAGTCCTTGCCGATCTCGAAGACCCGCTCCAGCCCACCCACCAGCAGCCGCTTCAGGTACAGCTCGTCGGCGATGCGCAGGTAGAGGTCGCGCTTGGCCCAGTGGTGGTGCGTGACGAAGGGACGCGCCGCTGCGCCGCCGTAGAGCGGCTGGAGAATCGGGGTCTCCATCTCCAGGAAGCCACGATCTTCGAGAAAGCGCCGCACGAGGCTGGTAATGCGAGCGCGCATGATGAAAATGTCGCGAATCTCGCTGTTCGACATGAGATCGGTGTAGCGCTCGCGGTAGCGCTGCTCGATATCGCTCAGGCCGTGCCACTTCTCTGGCGGCTGGTTGAGTGCCTTGGCCAGCATGGTCCAGCTTTCCGCCTCAACGGTGGGTTCCTGGGTGCGCGTGTAGAACATCGTCCCCGTGGCCTGGATAAAATCACCCAGGTCCACGAGCTTCTTGAACTGGTTGTAGCCTTCCTCGCCCATCCCATCACGCCGCAGGTAAAGTTGGATGCGCCCCACCCCATCTTCCAGGTGCGCGAAGGCAGCCTTGCCCATGATGCGAATCGCCATCACCCGCCCCACAATCGTGACTCGAGCTGGCTCAGTCCCCTCGGGGGTGTCGTGCAGGGCGGCGATGGCTTCCTGGCTGCTGTGGGTCCGGTCGACGCGCGGGGGGTAGGGGTCAATACCCTGCTCACGGAGCGCCATCATCTTCTCATAGCGTACGCGCTGATACTCGTTGAATTGTTCCGGTTCCATTGTTGTTGAAGCTCCCGAAAAAAGATCGGCGTGAGTGGGGTGAGGCTAGCGGAAGAATAGGCTAGAAGCAAACAAAAAGGCACGAGTCGCCCCGTGCCTGGATGATACTGAGTCAGGGTTGCTTTATTCGACCTTGAGCACCTTGAAAAGTACCTCGCCGTCTGGGGTTTTGACGCGAATCTTTGCCCCTTTTTTCTTGCCGAGTAGTGCGCGGCCCAAGGGGGACTCATTGGAGATGCGGCCATCGCTGGGGCTGGCTTCTGTTGCGCCCACCACCGTGTAGCACTCGTCAAAGTCGGTGTCTTCCTCGCGAATCGTTACTGTACTGCCCAAACCTACCGTATTCCCCCCACTCGCCTCGATTAACTGCACATTCTTGAGTAGATACTCCAGCTCGCGAATGCGCCCCTCGACAAAGCCTTGCTCCAGCTTGGCATCATCGTACTCGGCATTCTCGCGCAGGTCTCCCTCTTCCTTGGCCTGACGAATCCGCTCGGCGACCAGGGGGCGCTTGATGTTCTTCAAGTGGTCAAGTTCTTGTTCGAGCTTCTGTTTGCCCTCGGCGGTTAGTAGAGTGGGTTTGTCTGTCATTTTCATAGGTGATTTTGCTCCGAGCAGAAATAAAAAATAGAAACTGGGGCACGGCTTGTCCCAGTTTCCTAATCTGTCGGTATTATAGTTCATCTGTAAGAGCTTACAAAAACAGGGTGTTGGAAGGGTGACTTATGTCATATAGCTGTGAAGCAGCGAGGCACGCCGGGGGTGGCGGAGTTTGTTCAGCGCCTCAACCTCGATTTGGCGGACCCGTTCCTTGGTGAGCCCAAAACGCTGTCCGATGGCCTCCAACGTGCGAGGCGCTCCGTCGCGCAGCCCGAAACGCAGTTCCAGAATGCGGCTCTCCCGCGCGCTGAGCGTGGCAAGCACCTGATGGATCGCCTGGCTTAACATCCGCTCTGAGACCTGCTGCTCTACGTTCTGCTGACCCTGGTCATCCAGGGTGTCCCCCAGCGGGCGCTCGTGCTCGTTGAGGGGGGTCTCCAAGGAGAGCGAGGGCTGAGTGATACGCAGCAGGTGAGCCAGGATAGGCATGGAGATATTCATTGCATAGGCGATGCTTTCGAGCGAGGGCGCTTGAGCGTCCTCCTGCATCAGGCTGGCCTGGACGCGGCGATAGCGCGTGAGTGCCTCGGCCTGGTGGCTGGGGAGCCGCACCGCATAGCGCTGCGTACCAATGTAGCGGCTGATCATCTGGCGAATCCAGTAGGTGGCGTAGGTGCTGAAGCGGGTGCCGCGCCGATGGTCGAACTTGTCCACGGCGCGCAGCAGCCCCACATTGCCCTCTTGAATCAGGTCGGGGAGCGAGAAGTCCGGGTTGCTGTAGCGGCGTGCTATGTTGACCACCAGAAACGAGTTGCACTGGATGAGGCGACGGCGGGCCGCTGCCCCTGCCTCGACCTGGCGGTGCAGGAGCGGCGTCTCCGCACCCCCCGCGAGTTTCCTTGCTGCCTCGTGTCCCTGCCAGATGGCTTTGGCACTCTCGTGCTCCTCCTCGGCGGTCAGCAAGGAGTATTCGTTGATTTCTCGCATGTACAACCCGAGCGCATCTAGTTCCTGAGGCAATCCCGCAGCACCTGATCTCATGATGGTCATGTCCTATCTGTAGCCAAACGATCACAGGACTATGTTAATGATTAATTCAATGTTTGTCAATAGATTGTTCACTATTTGTTTATTCTCTGGGGCGGGTAAAGTGGCTGCTGGGCTCGGCCCAAAATTGGACAAAAGCTGCTTGGAGTGCTACCTTATGCGTCGTTCAGCATGGCGGGTATAGCTCAGTGGTAGAGCGCCTGGTTGTGGCCCAGGAGGCCGTGGGTTCAAAACCCACTACTCGCCCTCTAAGCGTTGGAACGTTGGAGCGATAGAGCGTTGGAACAACGGCAGAGGGTCGTTCCGCTCCAACGTTCCAA
>JACCSL010000771.1 GCA_013812995.1 Ardenticatenales bacterium
GATCTGGTCATGCGGTCAAGGTGTCTCAGGCTAGAATGACGTTTTGGCGGTTGGTAGCAGCCAATTAGCCGCAGATTACGACGGATCAACCTTCTTTACTACTGCTGAGCTCTTCTCTCGGTTCCTCTGAAACCTTTGGAAGGGGAACGGTCAAAGATAGGCAGCGCCGGATCAACAATGGATAAAGTCGAGCTGAAAGCGCGTTCAAAAAAGCGGAAGCCGATATTGGCGGTGGCATTGTGGTCGGCATGGCCCCGTTTGAGGCAGGCCGGACACAGGTAGAGGGGCGCACCGGGGCGATAGTCGAGCGGAGCCTCGCCCGCCGCATAGCGCGCTACGGGCGAGTAGCCACAACCCGAACAGTCGCGGCTGGTGTTGCGCGGGCTGACGCGGCTGGTGAGGATGCCCAGTTCCCATGCCTTGTAGCGGGCGTACTTGACGATCTTGCCCTTCAGCCAGTAGGCGCGCTTCTCGTTGCTGCGTTTGCTGTAGCGCCCCTTCTGGGGCTTGAGGCTGTCCAGGTGTTCAAAGACCAGGATCGTGGCCCCATGTGCCTGGGCAAACTCGACAATGCGACGGCTCACGCGATGAGCCTCATACTCATCTATCGCCCGGATTTTCTGCCACAACTTGATGTTATCCGCTTCGCCTTCGGTGAGCATCCCGCTCTGGCTACGTTTGGTTGCCACCTTGCCCAAAAGCCGCTTCCTACGAGCGTGAAGTGCCTTGCCCCCTCGGATAAAGCGGGTGGCGACTTCCGTCCCGTCGGCTTGCAAAATGGTGCAGACGGCCACAGCGTCCCCCAGGTTCAAGTCCACCGCACAGATGCGCACCTGGGGATTCTGCGCGACCTGGGCGACCGCCTTGGGCGGCGTGGGAATCGTCTTTTCGAGTGGTGTGTGCAGGCGCAAGCGCCCGCGCCGACGCACGATGCTGGGACTGCCCGCGTCCCACCCATCGGGCAGGGACTCACCCAGCAGGTGCAGCTTGACCCACTGCCAACTGCTGCCCCTGTAGAGCCGCACCAGGATGCTCGTGGCGCTGCGCGCCCCCCACATCCCCTGGTAAAACGGGAGGTTGAAGTTGAAGCTACGGGGCGGCACCGGGGGACGGTGATGGAACCGTTTGCCCTTGGCTTCAAACTTGGCCTTTTCTTTCAGCCAGCGGTGGTAGCGGCTATGGAAGGAGCGAAACGCCCCCCGCGCCGCATTGATGGCGGCGCGGCGGAGCATCGCGGGAATATCGGCGGGGATCGTCTCCGCCAGCGGCCAGAGGGGGTTGGGATTGGTATTGGTGCGATGTGTGAGGCGTTCGGCCTGCGTCAGCGCCTCTTTCTGGTTGAGGTCGAGCAGTCCCGGATGGGCTTGGTAAAGATTGAAATAAAAAGCAACTACCTGGTTATAGAGCATTTTGGTCGCCTCATACCACTCATCCAGCCCAGGCCGAGATTCGATGAGAGTACGATGCGTTTTAATAGATTTAGCCATTAGCCTTGGACGCTCCATAACTGGTGAAGGTGAGGCAGGAATCATGCTTGCACAAGGGGTGTCAGTGGCTTACACTTTTCTCCTAGTAACAAAGCCCCCCTATTCATTTAACACAGCCTTCGTTACCCAAAGGCAAATGTATTGAATGCCTATAGGTAGTATATTAAAAACCCCACTGTTGTCAAGATGCAATTTCACCAACTACACCTAGGCAACATATCGTCATACAGAGGAATAGATGGACTTTGCAGAGTGGCTTCAGGGCGAGTTAGATAGGCGGGGCTGGGATCAGGCGGAATTGGCACGACGTAGCGGGATTACAACGGCCCAGGTTTCCAGAGTAATCAGCGGAGGCAGAAATGCGGGGGCCGACTTCTGTATTGCTATTGCGAATGCCTTGAACTTATCACGCGAAGAGGTGTTCCGCGCGAGGGGATGGTTGTTGAGCGAACCAGAGAAGGTGGTTCCCCCTGGAACAGATCCTTTAGTTACGCAAGTTGCAGAGGAGCTAATTAGCTTGCCTGTTGAATTACGAGAACTCAGCGTTCGTGCAATTCTGGCGGTGTTGAAAGCCGTTCGGGGGGGGCAGCACTATCCTGCGATGTATAGAGATGAAGATGAAAGCATTAAGTAGATCAATAGCACACAAAACTGGATCTAAGCTACTGAATTTGGAGGCTAGCAATGATATATCAAGTGGCCGTGGATGTTAGAGGAGATACCTTTGTCAAGGTTCCTTACGAATTGGATATAGATGAATATAAAATTAAGGTAGATTGCAATGAGGGTGGAAAAGTAACGCAGTTAACAATTCAAAAGAGAGTAAGTAATTATGACAACTATATTCCCGTAGCTAATCTCAGCAAAACAGGGCATAATCCTTATTCTGTTTACGTTCCTGAGAATCCTCACTATGATGATATAATAACTCTGATTCAGTATATTGAATCTCTTGGCAGTTTTTGGTTCGGATTAAAAGAGTTGCTCTGGCATCAAGCAGATCATAGATGGATCCCAGAAAATGAAGATGAAAAGTCTAAGCTAGGCGTATTTAGTATCCAGCACGTAATAGTTCAGGGGGGGGTATGGACAAGCAGAGCGAAAATCGAGGAAGCTAAGGCCATGAGCGAGATACCGATGTTGGCCCCCGAAATACGTGCGGCGCTTCCTGCGGAGGCGCACGCGTATCTG
>JACCSL010000818.1 GCA_013812995.1 Ardenticatenales bacterium
CCACTGCTCTGGGGGGGCTTGGGGGTGCTTTTGGACGTGGGCATAAGGCACTTCCTTGGTGATAGAGGGCGGAATACCACCAGTATACCCTATTATTATGACCAAAGCTTGACCAAAGCGACCCTCGCAACGATCAGTTACGTTTTAATAGTCCACCCGACGAACGCAACAACCGTAGCCCATTGGCAACGACTACCAGCGTGGAACCCTCGTGGCCGACGACGCCGAGAGGCAGGGGAAGGCGAACCAGGAAAACCCCGGCAATGAGGAAAACAATGACACTCATACTGAAGGCGATGTTTTGCCAGACGATCTGGCGGGCGCGGCGGCTCAGCTCGATAGCGTAGGGAAGGCGCGTCAGGTCATCGCCCATGAGCACCATGTCGGCGGTTTCCAGCGCCACATCGGTGCCCGCGCCGCCCATCGCGATGCCCACATTAGAGGTCGCCAGCGCCGGGGCATCGTTGACCCCATCGCCCACCATCGCCACGCTGGCCTGCTGGGTCAGCCTGCGAATCACCTCGACCTTCTGCTCGGGCAGCAGGTCGCCGTGGACCTCATCAATGCCAAGCTCCTCAGCCACGACAGCGGCCACACGGTGCGTATCCCCCGTCAGCATGATGATACGCCGAATCCCCAGCGCACGCAGCGCAGCAATCGTTGCCTTGGCATCGGGGCGCACGGTGTCGGCCAGCGCGATGAGTCCCAATGGGTGATTGTCCCGGCTAACGCCGATCACCGTCTTGCCCTGGGCCTCCAGGTCGCGGGCGCGGGCACGCAGCGGCTCGGGCCAGAGTTGCCCCGCCGTGTCGAAGAGCCGCTGGTTGCCAATGCGAATCTCGGCCCCCTTAACGTAAGCGATGACCCCCTGACCCGTGATGGACTGGAGGTTGTCCGCCTCGACAAAGGGAATACTCTGCGCCTGCGCTGCCTTCACAATGGCATCGCCCAACGGGTGCTCCGAGAGGCGCTCCACGCTGGCGGCCAGTTGCAGCAGTTCCTCCGGAGCGCAGCGGTCCGGGGTGCAGGGACCGGAGGGTTCCAGCCGACTGAAGAATTCACTCTCGAACCAGGCATCCCCGAGCAATTCCTGCGGAACTACAATGTCTACCACGCTGGGGCGACCCATCGTTAGAGTGCCGGTCTTGTCGAAGGCGATGGCCTCCACGGAGGCGAGCTGCTCCAGGTAGGCTCCGCCCTTGACGAGGATTCCATTGCGCGCGGCGTTGGCGATGGCGCTGAGAATCGAGGCGGGCGTCGAGATCACCAGCGCGCAGGGGCTGGCGACGACCAGCAGGGTCATGGCGCGGTAAAATACCTCGTCGAAGGGCTGGCGGAGGAGAAAATAGGGAATCAGGATGGCGAGGATCACCATCGCGACCACGCCCATCGCGTACTTGGGCTCGAACTCGTCGAGGAAGCGCTGCGTGGGGGCCTTGCTGCTCTGTGCCTGCTCCACGAGCTGGATAATCTTGGCGAGCGTGGTGTCCTCGACCGCTTTGGTCATGCGGACCTCCAGCGCGCCCTTCCCGTTGACAGTGCCCGCAAAGACGATAGCCCCCACCTCTTTGGCAACAGGCATGGACTCGCCGGTGATCGCCGCTTGGTCCACGCTGGAGGCACCGGACACCACCTCGCCATCCACGGCGAAGCGCTCGCCCGGCTTGACCAGAATGAGATCGCCGATCTTGAGCACCTCCAGCGGCACGACCTCGTCCGTACCATCGGGGTGGCGCAGGGTCGCCTCGGCGGGGCGCAGGTCCATCAGCGCGCGGATGGCGTGGCGGCTACGGTCCAGCGCGTAGGCTTGCAGCGTGTTCGACAGAGAGAAAAGAAAGAGCAGCGTTGCGCCCTCGACCCACTCGCCGATGGAGGCCGCGCCTACCGCTGCCAGCACCATGAGGAAATCAACGTTCAGCTCAAAGCGGCGCAGCGCCTTCAGCCCCTCGATAGTGCCAAAGAAGCCGCCACTGAGATAAGCGATAATGTAAAAGATGGTCCGCACCGGCTCGGTCATCCCGAAGAAACCACCAAAGAAGCCCGTCGCGAGGGCCAGCGTGCAGATGGCCGTCAGCACCGCCTCTGTCCTGGTCAGCCCGCCCGGCGTGATATCTTCCTCCACCTCTGGCGTGGGTTCCGTCGCAAGACCATACTTCCCTGCCACACCCTCGTTGCTCATTGCAGCTCCCTCAGCTCAACTATCGTTCCTGACAGGTTGGACACTCTCCGTACCAGTCCACACGCGGGTGGGAGAGGGCATAGCCAGACTCGACTCGTACCCACTCCTGCATGGCAGGTGGCAGAGCCAGCGAAACGTCGGCCACCTTCCCACAGCTCGTGCAGATGACATTGACATGGGCCTGGGTGTCCACATCGTATCGGACAACGCCAGCCAGAGCCAGCGGGTGAACCAGTCCCAGCGCGGTAAACAATTCCAGGGCGTTGTAGACGGTGGCAAGGGGCAGGTCGGGGCAGCGGGTATGGAGTTCGGCAGCGGTGGGATGGTCCCGCGTTGCGTGCAGGGCCTCCCATATCTGTAGCCGCTGCGGGGTAATGGGTCGCCCGGAAGCTCGCAGTACCTTCTGGAGATGATGAATGTGGTCGCTCATGGGAAGGATGCTCTATTTTGGAATAGTTCTAAACCTCAATCCATTATATCCTGGTCGTTTACCCGAGCAAGTTCCAACGAAGCAATCCCCGGACCAGGGTAGCCCGACTAGCGACGCAGCAGAGGAAGGTACAGGGAGGTACGGAGCATGGGTGCCTGAATCACATACTCATCCACGAGGGCACCCGTGCGCGAGATAAAGCGGAAGGTGATCTGCGCCGTATCGGCCTCGACCAGCATGGTTCCATAGTCGCTGTTATAGCGCAGTTGGCTCTCGGGAATAGGCGTGGAAAAGGTGTGGATATTTCTACCGCCCAGCCCATTGATAAAGTAGGGCGTCTCTTGTCGGAGAATCCGCTCATAGAAATGGTCGTGGCCCGCGAGAATGGCCGTGGCTCCCCATTCCTCGAAGGGCCAGCGGAGCGCAGGCGTAGGTCCCCGAGGCGATGAGGTGTAAGGAGGATGGTGAAAGTAGACGATCTTCCACGGGGCGGTGGCGGCTCCTAGCTTCTCTTCCAGCCAGATTGCCTGCGTGGAGGTGATGGTAATGCCATCCGGCTCATGCGGGTCGCTGTCTAGCGCAAAAAAGTGAACCGGCCCCCGCACAAAGTCGTAGTAGCGCTCATTGCCGGGCAGCGTGAAGTAGTCCAGGTGGGGCGCGGCTCCCTCCGTTACCCAGTCATGGTTGCCCAGCGAGGGAAAGAAGCGGTTGATCGTGCCGCCCGCCCCGTAGCTCCCCTGATAAGGGGCGATGAACTCATGGTAGTACTGCCCCACGTTCGGGTCCAGGGTCGCCGCTTCGCCGCTTGGATAGTTGTTGTCGCCCGTGGTGATAACGAAATCGGGATTCCACCCTCCCACCAGGGTCGCGACATCCTGGGTTTGCTGGCTCACCCAGCCATAATCGCCAATCACGGCGAAGCGCACGCTGTCCGCCGCCAGCGCCTCGCGCGAGGCAATGGCAAAGATGGTATTGGAGAGCGCAGGCGTGGGGTAGGCAAGGCGCTCCCACCGAAGAAAAAACAGCGAGCCCACGCTGAGTAGGAAGACACTCACCCAGACAAGACCCCTCATATCGCTTCCTCCTTTATCTCCGGCGTCTCCTCGGAAAGATGCGTGGTGTAGATGATAATAATCGCAGGCAAGACAAGTGCCGTCATGGCAAGGTAGGTGACTGCTGTACTACTGCGCTGAGAGAGGTAGACTGCTATGGCATTGAACAGCGAGTGGTACAACATAGGCCACGCCGTTCCGCTGAAGGAGCCCCGGCGCACCGCCCGCATGACCAGCAGCGACGCCGCGATGTGGAAGGTAATCGCCAGCACCCGCTCGTAGAGGGCAATCACCGGCAGCCACCAGGCCATATCACGAAGTTCCGCCAACTGCTTGACCGCCAGATCTACCTGCTCCGGTGCTGTGGCGCGGACCTGCTCAATCGCCGCCTCGCCCATAGACAGGAACACGATCGCGTTGATGACGCCGAGCCCCACAATAAGCATCGCCTCGATTCCGCCATGCCCCGCGCCGAACATGACCCCCTCGCGCCAGTTCCGCACCTTTTTGGCAAAGCGGCTCATCACGAGGTAGCGCGCGCTCTCCTCGAAGAGCCCCGCTGTGATAGAGAGCACGAGAAGGTTGCTCCAGAAGGCGAGGTTGGGGTCCGGGTCCGCACCGGAGCGTTGACCCAGAAGCGTCAACCCGATTAAAAAGGGCATCCGTGCGACCTGCGAGGCCACAAAGGCGAGCGCCCCCCACCCCCAGCTGCTCCAGTGCGGCCCAAAACGACGCTGGAGCCACCAGCCGAGCAGCACAGGGCCGATCAAAACAATGATGGCTTGTAGTGTCAGCAGGATGATGCTGTTCATCTTCAGATCCTTCTCAAACAAACAGCCCAGAGCCGCTATGGCAGGGCTCCGAGCTGTCAGGGGGTGAAGAACTCCCCTATTTTGGGGCAATATCGACAATAGCGGTCATGTTCCAGCGCAGCCGCTCGTCCTGCTTGTCCGGCGTCACGATGACGGTGTAGGTAATATCGCCCTGCTTGTTCTCCCCAATGGTGCGAATGCGCGTGACCGTCCCAGGC
>JACCSL010000854.1 GCA_013812995.1 Ardenticatenales bacterium
TATCTGGCTACGTTAGCAGCATCGCCCCACTTACAAAAAGCAGCGCGCTCCCGCTGGAGGGAGCGCGCTGCTTTTGTGCGGCTTTCCGGTGGCTATTCCTGGCGCACCACAGGCAGGTAGGTGCTAGTCGGCCAGACGACCTGCCATTGCCCAACAATTTGTGGCCCTTCGCTCACACCGTTGTCATCTTTCAGATACACGCCCAGCATGAAGTCGCGCCCGGCCACAGTCACTTTCGGGGCAAAGCGCAGGGTGAGCGTCACGCTTTTGTCCTCTGGATCGGGGCCACTTCCCTGGAATCTTGTCTCTGCCAAGAAGAGGGTAGCACTTTCCCCCTCGATGACCCTTGCCTCGCCCCCACGCCCGGTTCCGGCGACGGTGCCATCCGGGTTGAGCAGGCTGAAGGTACTCTCATCAACCGTGGCCGTTCTCGCTTCGTGAAAGCGCAGCCAGATGCCGGGACCGTCGCCATCTTCTAGCTTCAGGTCGAGAGTATCCAGCAGTCGCCAATTCGCGGTGGGATGGGTCCAGGTCAATACCAGGGTCGTTGCCATCGCTGGTTCCAGGATCGCCTGCGGCGGGGTCACCTGGCTCACGCCGACGGTGGGCGATACCACATGAATTGTCACCGGGTTCGATTGGGTTCCATTGGGGTGCCGGAGCTGCAAGGTGTGCGTGGCGCGGGTAGCTAAATCGGAGGCGGGCAGCGTCACAGCCATCGTGGTAGCGCTCTGGACGCTCACGGAACGAGCATTCCCATCCAACGTCGCTGTCGTATTCGCGGTAAACGTGCCACCCCTTACCGCAAGATTGACGCTGCTGCTGCCCGCCACAATGCTGGTAGGTGAAACAGAGGACATTTGCAGCGGGTAAGGCCGCAGGGGCAGACATGGCGATACCTCGGAACTGACGAGCTGTGTGTCCGTGGCAAGCTGCTTGCCCGTGGCCATGACGCTCACCGAATTCAACCCAGCCAACGATACTCCTGTTGGTAGCGTCGGGCTCAGCGATACCAAACTCGTTTGCCCCACACTATTGGTCGTCACCGTGGAACTCATCAGAAACACTTCCGCTGCCGACACCAAGCCCGTGGTCAGATCACATCCTCGGTTGCCAAAGAGGTCTATGGTGTAGCTGCCTTGGGCACGACTATACAAGCGCATATCGATTTGAATCTTGCTGCCATCTGTCTGCGCCGCCGTGAGGGTGGGGTAGTTTTGCAGCCCATTGGGTCCGCTGTCCAGGTCCAGAATATCGGGTGCATTGACGCCCCCATTGCCCAGATTGATGGCCTGGATGGTGTTGACCATGCGATTGCGATTCATCGCAATACCAATGTTGGCCGGGCAGGCAATATCGTTTCGCAGGATCTGGTAGCTGATGCCGATGTCGCTATTGCTAATGAGGTTATCGCTAATCTGGCTTCCTATACGACTGATCGTAGGGCATATCCCATCCAGCTCTATGCCGACCTCGCTATCGGTAATGATATTCTGGATGATCGTCAGGTCCGCTGGGAGGTGGAAGCGGGACGCTCCGCTCAGGTCGCTCAGGCGGATTCCCCCACCCGCGATCTGGTTACGACGAATCGTTAGCACATCTGTCGTCTGTGGCGTCACAAGATTGATCGCCCCACCCACCGTGGTGGAGATTTGTTTGGCGAGCGAGATGCCGATGAGGTTGTTCTCAATAAGTGTTGTGGCAGAGTTGCCCCTATTATCCCGAGTATAAACCAGATTGACAAAGCCGGTTAACAGATTGCGGTCGGCGGCAGATGAACTGCCAATTTGAAGCCGACAACTGGGGACTTCGTCCGGACGCTCTATGAAGATGGCCTGCGTCGATTCCCCGACCCGCCTCTCACCAGTGGCATCCGTGCCTATAAAATTGCCATTGATGGTCAAGTTGCAATTGCCCATGATGGCTGGCCCCGTGTGGTGGTTGATGATGAGGCCACGAATCGTCAGCGGAAAGGGAAAGGCACCATCCCCCAGGCCGGTAGACCGCAACACTGGCGTGTCGTATGGAAGATTAGAGGCATCTAGCTCGATCATCAGACGGGCATCGCTGCCTGGCTCCCCAAGACCCAGGGAGTTTGGGCGGCTTCCCGGCTGCGTGTACCCGTCGATCAGGGTGACCGAGTGGGTTATACTATCGAGTAAGGGCAAGGGGGCGGAGAGAACGATTTTTTTGACCCCCGTCCCCGGAACGTTGAAGCCAATGCCAGTGCCAGCGGGGCAATCATTGTTGGGACGCTGATTGACATTCACCAGAATTGCCTCGCGCAGGGTGCAGGCCCCATCCGCCACCGTGGTATCGGCTACACTGGTAACAAGGATAAGGGCATCGGGGGTTGCGAGGGGGGCTGGCAGGGCACGACTGTCGAGCAGAAGCAGGAGGCACAAACTGAGTAGGAGAATGGCAAAGGGGCGTTTCATGCTGGTGGCCCTTCAGAAACCCCGCCGGGTGTGGAACAGCAACATTAGACGCCGCGTGGCGAGGGAATTCAAGTATAGGTGACGCTTCGGGCAAACACAAGGGGTTAGCGGGAAAGCGCCAGGGCTTCTCAGAAGTTGGACCCGACCTGTGGAGGAAGGCCCTCTCCCCGGCTTTCAGCCGCCCCTCTCCCGATTTCGGGAGAGGGGACACTGAGCGAAGCGACGTGGGGGAGAGGGCCATGCTC
>JACCSL010000872.1 GCA_013812995.1 Ardenticatenales bacterium
CCACCTGCATCACATAGATATCCATCATCTCGTTCACGCGGTCAGAGACAAACACAATCTGCGTGCCATCGGGCGACAGCGAAGGCCAGCGGTTTCGAACGCCCGGACCCTCTGTGAGTTGGGTGAACCCGGTCCCATCCTCATTGATGGTGTAGAGATTTTCCCATCTCGAGTCCGGGCTCGCCGAGAAGACGAGTTTTCCCACGAGTGGTGTATCGCCAGAGGCGACGGTGGGGGTGATCGGGGCTCCCAAATTGTATTCCACATCACTCGTGGGTCGGGGGGTGCGGGTCGGGGCGGGTGTCTCGGTAGGGGCGGGTGTCCAGGTGGGAGGAACCGCCAGCGTGGGTCGAGGGCTGGGGGGAGCCTGTACCACGGGCTCCGGGCTTGCCAGAGCACAGGCCGCCGTCAAGAGGTTCACAACCAGGAGTCGAAGCAGCAGCAAAGCAGAACGATGTACGAGTCCAAGAGACAATGTTATCCTCAAAGTGACACCCCCTGATAGCTATGCGACAAACGAGCGCGAGAGGGCGCTAGTATAGAGCGAGGACAGGTTGCTTTCAAGAGAGGACCCCATCCCTATGCCGGCAGGTACGTTGACTATAATAGGTGGGCTGTTTTTGGCCTACCTCATGTGCAAGGAGCAGAGTCTGTGTGGACTGATCTGTTAGCAGCCTATTTGCCCATCGACCGTCGCGGGGCGCTCGCCCAGGGTAATTTCCTGCCTAATCGGGCAGTCGGGGCGGCCCTCTTCGCTGATCTCTCGGGCTTTACGCCGCTAACGGAGGCGATGACGCGCGAGCTGGGGCCACGGCGCGGGGCCGAAGAGGTCGCGCGGCAGATGAATCAGATCTATGAGGCACTGCTGGCCCCGGTTCACGGCTATGGTGGGAGCGTGATTGGCTTCGCGGGGGACGCCCTGATCTGCTACTTCGACCAGGATGGCGGGCTACGCGCCACAGCCTGTGCGCTTGCCATGCAGGAGGAAATGAGGGCCTTTCGCGCGGTTCCCCTCCCGACCGGCAGGAACGTGACACTCGCCCTGAAGGTAGGGATCGCGGCAGGGCCAGTGCGGCGCTTCCTGGTGGGCGACCCCGAAATTCAGCGGCTGGAGGTGCTTGCCGGGCAGACGGTGGGGCGGATGGCTGCTGCCGAGCAACTGGGGCAGCAGGGCGAGATCATTCTGCATGGCGCGACTGCCAGAATGCTCGACGATCATCTCCAGATCGCGGAGTGGCGTGAGGGGGACTTCGCCCTCATCACCGGGCTCCGCATCGAGGTCCCGCGCTCGCCCTGGCCCGAGCAGTCGCTGGAGCATCTGCCCCAGGATGCGCTGCGGCCCTGGGTACCCCTGGCGGTGTATGAGCGGCTCCAGTCAGGACAGGGCGAGTTGCTCTTGACGCACCCGATGGGTGTCACGGAATTGCGTCCGGCGGTCGCGCTCTTCATGCACTTTAAGGGCATCGACTACGATGGAGACGAGGCCGCCGGAGAAAAGCTGGATGCCTTCGTGCGCTGGGTACAGCAGGTCGTCACCGAGTACGAGGGCACCCTCCTGGACCTGACACTTGGGGACAAAGGCAGCTATCTGTACCTGGTCTTCGGGGTGCCCGTGGCGCATGAGAACGACGCCCTCCGCGCTGCGCGCGTGGCGCAACTCCTGCAAACTCCCCCCGACTCGCTGGCCTATATCGGTCAGCGCCAGATCGGCATCAGCCGGGGCATCATGCGAGCCGGGATCGTCGGGGGCAGGCAGCGCCGCAGCTACACCGTGCTGGGCCACGAGGTGAATGTCGCCGCGCGCCTCATGGAAGCGGCCGCGCCGGGTCAGGTGCTGGTCAGTGGGCGCATCCAGACAGCCATCGGGGCGCTCTGCCACTGGCGGGCGCTGCCCCCCCTCCAGGTCAAGGGCAAGGAAGAAGCCGTGGCACTCTTTGCCCTAGAGGAAGCACCCGCCTATCCCTCGTTACAGCTCCAGGAGGGGCGCTACGCCCTGCCGATGATTGGGCGGCAGGCGACCCTTCAACAGATGTCCGAGCATCTCTCCCGCACTCTCCAGGGCGTCAGCCAGATGGTCGGGATTACGGGCGAGGCCGGTATCGGAAAGTCGCGCCTGTTGGGGGCCACCATCGACCTGGCGCAGGGTCGGGGGATGGTGGCCTTTGGGGGAGCCTGTCAGTCTTATGGAACCAATATGCCCTACCTGGTCTGGCACTCAATCTGGCGTGCCTTCTTTGGTTTAGAAGAAAGCGCCACCCTTGACGAGCAGGTAGCTACCCTGACCGAGAGACTGCGACGGCTCAATCCCTCGTTCGTGCCTCGCCTGCCCCTGCTCGGCGAGGTGCTGGGGCTACCGATTCCCGACAATACGCTGACCGCGTCCCTGGACCCGGCGCTACGCAAAACCTCGCGCGAGGCGCTCCTGGTAGATACCCTGAAACTTCATCTCCGTCGCACCCCAACACTGCTCGTGCTGGAGGATGTGCACTGGATAGACCCGCTCTCGCACGACCTCCTCGAAGCCGTGGGCCGCGCCATCTGGCAGGAGCCGCTGCTCATCATGCTCACCTATCGCCCGCCCGACCTCGCGCGCCTCCAGGAATCGCGCGTCAGTGCGCTCCCTCATTTCACGGAGATTGCTCTCACAGAGTTGACGCAGCAGGAAGCCGAGTGGCTCGTCAGCGCCCGCCTGAAGGAGCGCAACAGCATGGAGCATAGCGTTGAGACGCTGCTGGCGCAGGTGCTCGCGCGCAGCGGGGGCAATCCATTCTATATCGAGGAACTCCTGGTCTATCTGCTAGAGTCGGCCGTAGACCTCACCGACCCCGGCGCTGTCGCCGCCCTGGAGTGGCCTTCCAGCCTGGAGAGCCTTATCTTGAGCCGCCTGGACCGCCTGGGCGAAGCGGAACAACTCACGCTCAAGGTCGCGAGTATCATCGGGCGCTCCTTCCGCGCGGCCTGGTTATGGGGCTATTATCCCGCGCTGGGGTCGCCGGATCAGGTCACATCCACGCTGGCGGAGCTGGAGCAGATGGATTTGACGGTGCAGGACACGCCCGGCCCCGACGCAGTGTACCTGTTCAAACATGTTCTGACCCAGGAAGTTACCTATGGAAGCCTGGCCTACGCCCTGCGAGCACCGCTACACGAGCAGTTAGGCCGCTACCTGGAGACCACGGCTGACCGGGCAGGACACCTGGATCTGCTGGCCTATCATTACGAGCGGAGTGAGAATCTCGCCAAGAAGCGCGAGTACCTGCGCAAAGCCGGAGAGGCGGCGCAGGCAGCCACCGCTATCGCCACCGCCCTGGACTACTACGAGCGTCTGCTTCCTCATCTGCAAGAGGCAGGCGAGCAGGTAGATATATACCTGAATCTGGGGACTGTTCTGGAGGGAATGGGACGCTGGGAGGAGGCCGAGGTGTGGTATGAGGAGGCCCTGCGCCTGGGTGAGACAGTGGATGGAGCAAGGCGAGCACGGAGCATACAGGCCCTGGGAACGCTCTATGGCAAACAGGGAGTGTATAGGGAGGCTCTGCGCTGGCTGGAGCAGGCCCGCGCCGATTGGGAAGCACTGAATGACACGCGCGGGGTCAGTCAGACCCTGGCCGAATTGGGGATCGTGGCCTGGCGACAGGGCGATTACAGGGTCGCGCGTGGCTATCTGGAGCAAAGTCTCCATCTCTGCCAGGCAGAGTTGAACGACTATGGTCAGGCGTATGCGCTAAATTACCTGGGAAATGTGCTCTCCGACGAGGGCGAGATGAAGAGCGCCCAGGCCCTCTATGAGAAGAGCCTGGCTCTCCGGCGCGCGTTGGGCGATAAGGTAGGCATCGGTATCTCGCTCAACAATCTGGGGGTGGTGGCCTACAGTCAGCGCGACTATGAGCGCGCCCGCGTGCTCTACGAAGAGAGCCTGGTGCTACGGCGTGAGGTAGGCCAGCGCTGGGGTGTCAGCCTGGCGCTTCTCAATCTGGGATTGGTGGCCTATCAGCAGGGCAATCACGATGCCGCGCGCAGCTTGTACGAGGAAGCCCTGGTACTGGCCCGCGAGATCGGGGACCGGCGCAGTATGGTCTATGTGCTCCTGGGCCTGGCCGCGATCACCATCGAGCGCGCTACCACCGAGGAAGAACTCCATCGCCTCACCCAGCTCATCGCGGCCACGGATGCCGTCCGCGCCACGCTCGGGGCTATATGGGAGCCCGTCTTTCAGGAGTTCCGGGATGAGACGCTGCTGGCAGCACGCGCCCGGTTGAGCAACGATGCCTTCAACGCTGCCTGGTCCCGCGGTCAGACGTTGACTCTCGAAGAAACTGCTCTGTCGGTTACTTTTCGCCCAAGAAAGGGGTAAGAGAGAGCCATCCCGAGCAGCAGGAGAATCAACCCTCCAAAAGCCGGGAACAGATGTTTCAGGCTCATGTAGCCGACGGCGTAATGCACCCCAATCGCGGCGGAATAGGCGGCAAGCCCGGCGATCAGCAATGTCCACCAGAGCCAGGC
>JACCSL010000873.1 GCA_013812995.1 Ardenticatenales bacterium
GATAGACAGCTGTAGTTGAGGCCTGACCCTCGGTGCTCCCCCAGCCAACGCCCTCCTCGAAGCTCTCATCGGGGACGGCTACCGGCGAGGGGGCCTTACTATATTCGTAGTGGGCCCCGACATAGACGGTGGTGATGCCCCCCTCCACCTTCTTGACGCGGTTGCCATCCCCATCATAGGTGAAGCTTACCTGCATGTCGCCCGAGATCGTTACCAGGCGACCCTCCATATCATAGGCCAGGTGGCGGTCGGTGACGGCCGACCCGGTGGTGGTGCGGCGCTGGATCAGGCTCCCGTTGGCATCGTAGCAGTAGAGGGCATTGCCCGCTGCGCGCACCGCGTGCGGCTTGACCGGATCGCTGGCACAGGGGCTGCCAAGGTTGCGCGGCGTAGTTATAGACGAGCGCGCTCGCCTGCGGCAGGGTGGCACTGCGCCGCGTCAGGTTGCCAATGCTGTCATACTGGTAGCTCTCGCTATACTGGCCGTTGGTGCTGCCCGTCGTCCAGGCACTCGTCAGACGGTCCCGCTCGTCGTAGCGGAACTCCTGCGTCTGGCTCTCGGCCGGGGTGGTGCTCGCGTAGGCGATGGAGGCGACGTTGCCCCCCTTGTCATAGGTGTAGCTCAGGCGGCGCGCTCCCAAATCCAGCTGCGACGAGGCGAGGAGCCCGGCTCCGGTCGCGGTCGTCAGCGGGTTGTAGCTGTAGGTTTGGGTACGGGTGCCTTCGTTGAACTTGAGCGTGGCAAGCTGGCCGTAGAGCGTGTAGGTCATGCCGCTGGCATAGCTGGTCGTGGTACTGCCATCGCTCCCCGAGAGCCTGGTAATCTGCCCGGTCGTGGGATGGTAGGTCGTGGTGACCGCCTCGCCCAGTGCGCCCGTATTGTCGGCGGGGTAACGTATGGTCTGCGGCCGACCGGCAGGATCATAACCCCACTCGGTGGCAAAGAGGCCGCCCCCCGTCCCGTTCACCGTCTTTTCCTCGCGCGTCGGTCGCCCGAGCCTGTCATATATCCAGCGGGTGTTCCCCGAGCCATCACTCATCTGTGTGCGCTGCCCAGGAGCGCTGGCGACGCCGGGCAGATCGGTGGCATGGCTATCGTAGGCGTACGTCACCGACTGGGGTTTCAGCGCGGTGCAGCCCCCGGTCGCTGTATAGCTCTTCCGCGTCAGACGACTCAGAGCGTCGTAGCCGAAGGTGATTAGACAGCCCCGCTGGTCGGTCTGCGTGAGCAGGTTGTTTGCGGCGTCGTAACTGTAGCGCCACGTTCCCATGTCCGGGTCGATCATGGTTGTTTTGCGCCCCAACAGGTCATACGTGATGGTGGTCTTGTTCGAGGCCGTGTCAGTGACAGAGATCAGGAGATCGGCCGCATCATACTCGTAGCGCGTGCGGGTGCCAGGATCGACCCACTTGGGTTCGGTACCCACGCAGGTGTAGCCCCAGTAGCCACAACTGCCCGTGATCTCTACGACCTCCACCATGCGCCCGAACGGGTCCGTGCGATACTGCATCCGGTGGCGGTTGGCGTCCATCACATCGTGATAGGCCAGCAACGGGGCGCTCGCGTTGTCCTGTACGAGGCCGTAGCGGTGCTCGGTATAGTCCCCGTTGGGTGCAATTTCCTTGGTGGGGCGACCCAGCTGGTCATACTCGGTACGTGTGCTAGGCTTGCCACTCCAGAGGGCATCAGCGGGGCCGTAGAACTGCACGGGGCTGGCCGGCACCGCCACCGGGGCATAGACCTGACTGGGTCGCCCCGCCGCATCGTAGCGTGTGAGGGTCACCGCGTGTTGGCTGCTGGAGGCAGGACTCAGTGCGCGCGTCTGCACCTCGCGCCCGAAACCATCATAGAAGGTATAGGCGTCCTGGTAGGGCGGGGTCGTGCCATCGCCCATCCGCTGGCTCACCTTGACCGACATCGGCGTGCTGCCCACAGCATTGGTATACGCCAGCCGCTGGGCCGGATACTGCAACGTTTCATAGCCGTCCCGCCACATGGCCACGAGCCGACCTAGCCCGTCGTAGCTATAACGCGTGACCAGGCCGTGCGGAGTCGTGGTACTGGTCACCTGGCCCAGCACCAGATCCCAGCTGTGGCGGGTGGTGAGCACCAGATTACCGCCCTGGAGCGGGGGCAGGGTGGTGCTCACTGGATAGACGCGCTGCACGGTGTCGTAGGTCGTCTTGGTGATGGAGCCACGCGGGTCGGTCACCTGCGTGAGATTGCCCCAGGTATCGTACATGAAGGAGGTACTACTCCAGCTGCCCCCGCAACTTGTCTGGCTCACACTCTGGCGGGTGAGCTGGCCGCGCTGCGGTAGGGCGGGAGCGAGCTGACCATCGTAGAGGTAGACCGTTTCGCCCTTACATACGGGAATACTACCCTGCCTATCGTAGAGCACCTCGCGCGCGACCAGCCCCACAATGTGGGCGTCCTCATTCGGATAGTACTCCCGCACGCGCTCCCGGTAGAGGCGCGTGCCATTCGCCTGGTATTCGGCGATGAGGGTCAGGTTACCATACAGCTTCTGACCTACCGGTACCTGATAACCAAACCAGGTGATCTGGCTCAGTTGACGCTCGCTTGTTTTGCGCTCCCACTCCTGGTAGACCCAGGGGCTGTTGCGCGTGGCCGCGTCCTCCTGAATTTTCCAGCCGCTCTCCGTCATCGCCAGTTCCACATTGGTACTGGAGAGCAGGCGTTGTTTTCTGGCCTTCCCCTTCACGTCGGCATAGCTCCAGGGGCTGGCCATGCCCCACTCGACCTCCGTCTCGGTGTGGTAGGTCGTCTCCGCTTTTTGCTGAATAGTGCCTACGGCATTCCCGGTACGGACGGTCTGCGTGACGACCTCATAGCCGCCAAACTCGAAGTTGCCCGCGCAGCTCTCGGGGCCGCTGTTGGACCAGACGGTCGCTCCCCTCGCGTCGTAGCTGGTATAGGTTGTGTTGCCCAGCCCGTCCATGCTCTCCATCGAGATCACACGGAAGCGTGCCGCACGTCGGTTATTACTACAGCCAGCATCAGGGGCGTCGTTATAGGGAATGTCGCGCAGGAAGCCATAGCCGTAGCGCACCGCACCCCCCTGCCCGTTGCGCCCCTCAGTCAGGACGGTGAGGTTTGCCTTGGGACTGGGGCTTACCGTATTACCAGCCCAGTCGATTCCCGTCAGGGGGTTGGCAGCTTCCAGACGCTGGTAGCCGAAGGTCCAGGCAGGCAGGCTGGTGCCATCACGACCATATTCCTGTAGGCTATCGAGGATCATCAGGCTCTCACCGGGCTGGGGGGCCTCCGGGTTGAAAGGCTCGAAGTGGACGCCCAGATCGTAGCGACGCGCTGTGGTCATAACGTCGTTCGTGTCACGGACCTGCATCGTGACGGTCTGGAGGCGCTCATCACTGTAGAAGGTGGGCACGTACCAGTTGTCGTAGTCCTGCACATGGGTATCCGTGCGCGGACCATATGTAAAGAGAACCTGCGCGCTGGGCTGAGTGGCCCCCACTGGCCAGTACTCGATGCGCTGGGGGTAGACCGCTTTCTGGTAAGGGCAGTGATGTTGCTCCTTCACATCGATGATGTACAGGATCCGCACAGCATTGCCCAGCGGATCCTGTACCCGCGTCAGGTGCGCCTCGTGCACCTGGCCGTCACAACTGGTGGAGGAGCCGTAGTTACTGAAGGCGATGCCCGGATTGTTCGAGACAGGATCATCCCCGAAGGTGTACTCGGTGCCCTTGGTATCCTTGACCCGCCAGTAGGTCACCTTGCCCTCAGGACTGAGTGCCTGGTCGATCTTCAAGAAGCTCTGGGGGCTGGTCTGCCAGCCGTTGCCTGTCTGTTCAGGCTTGAGAATCTCGAAGCTGCCGCCCCCGAAGCTGATAGAATAGGTGTCATCGCCATGGTCATGGGTGATCTGCCCGAGACCGCCCAAGTTCCAGCCCCAACCAACGATGCTGGCCTGGCGCTGGTACTCGGAAAGACCGTCGATATAGCGGTCCTGGTGGCTGGCCAGCACACTGTTGATGCCCTCGCTGGAATAGGAGAGACTCAGGTTGAGACCCATACCTCCCGGTCCCGGTGGGGTGACGAAGGGGATAGTGGATACTGCTGTTACCGCTGAATTCATCGCTGGTAAAGCCCTGCATGGTCGGTAGGTGCTGTGCGCCATAGCTGGGCTCGGTCCCCCCAACGATTGTCTCCTCCTGCACCGCCTGCGGCGCAGAGCCAGGC
>JACCSL010000887.1 GCA_013812995.1 Ardenticatenales bacterium
CCCAACGACACCGTGACCCCCTCCGGCTCGATCTCGCGGACATATTCCGTCAATTGGCCGCACAGCTCATAGTTGATGCGCTGCTGCTCATCGAGCGTCTCAGGGCCAAGGTCCACGAGGGTCGAGGTATCGATGTCGATGTTGTAGAAGCCCGCATCAATGGCCTCCTTCATGAGTTCCTTGACCGCGTTCACCTCTTTGTGCGCATCGCTCGTGTAATTCTTCAAGGAGAGCTGGAAGTGATCGCCCTGAACGAAAAGCGGGCCTCGGTATCCTTCCTTGATGGCGGCAGCGATGAGCGCGGCCACATACTCGCTGGGGCGCTGGTCCGTGTAGCCAATCTCCGAGCGCGCAATCTCGAAGAGCATCGCGCCCACATTTAGCTTGTTGGCCGCGCGGAAGGCGGCGCGGGAAGTGTTGAAGTTCATGCCCCGGATATTCATCGCGGGCACGGTGAAGGTCTGCGGGGCCTCGCCCCGGCCAATGGCCAGGTACAACTCATGGATCGAGGCAGGGTAGATGTTCAGCGCCTGGCCCGCTTCCCAGATCAACCAGCGCGCCAGTTCGCGCTCCACACCCTCCGCGAAAACCGCCTCGTGGATCAGGTGATCGATCTTCTCGCGCAGCTTTGCCTCATTGGCCACGGTCACACGCTCACCCTCGACCTGGAGCGCCCCGTCGAGTTGGCCCAACAGCAATTCAAGTGAACTTGTCGTCATTGTTGACTCCTTACTTGTGACATTCAGGGGATCGTGGCTCCGATTATAGACTCATCAGGCAGGGTGGCAATCCTTTCCTGAGAATCACAGACGCTCCCTGTCGTATTTATCTTTGATTTTTTCCAGGAAGAACTTTCCCTTGGAATCAGCCCTCTCAAAGTCGCGAAAGATCGCACCCGGAACTTCTTTATATAGATAGAGCGCCCCATCAGAGAATTCTATCTCAAGATGCTCAGTTTCCTCATCATACCCAATGGCGTTAATTAGGCTGCTAGCTACAGCTTTAAGGTCGGTCTGACTCTCTGGGGGAAGCCCCTGCTCTGTCAAAGATGAGGATGAGGGTAAGGAACGACGTGCCCAGGGTAGTCCCTTATTGATGGCCTCCCGCATGATGGAATCAAACCCATACCAATCGGCAACGACCTCATCTATCTCTTTTTTTAAGAGCACGAAGTGCTCCCACTTTTTCTGTGCGTTATCTCTGATCGCTTCATACTGTGCCAACCATGAACCAGCTGCTCTAGGTTCAGGTAAGGCTTGATTCTGGAATTGTATCCATGTGCCATTCACCACACTCGGATCATCAAGAAACAGCTGTAGAAGCTCCTTAAAGGCCCTGTCCGTACCTATGGACTCAATCATAGAGCGGTTCTTGAGTGTCTTGATCTTTTGATGAGCGGGGCCATGATTCTTGATGACTCCCTGCATCACCAGATTTCCGGCGGATAGTTGCGGAACCGAACTGGCCAACAAAACAACAGAAGGCGGCAAGTAAATCTGGCCCTGATCAAAGTCAGGTAACACCGTCCTATATCTGGCGACGAAGTCTCTTTCAATCTCTGATCGAACCGTTAAAACTTCATCGGCTAGGTCAGCCAGGCGTGCTTCAGGAAATGTATCCGGGGCAGGAATGGGGATGCGGCCTAATTCATCCTTCCCCACATGATTGTTGGTGGAAAAAAGGTTCAGGAGGTATGCGATGGTTCGGCTGTTTATAAGCGCAAGGAGGGCCTTCCCTGTTGTCTCGGAAGCTTGCGAGAAAAGCGTCATCCTCCACAGTTCATTGGTGAAGGCTGTGGGTTTATGGGGTTCTCTTTCAAACCACGTAGCGACCAGATTCTCTCTGGTATTCAAACGGGCAACTTGCCTTAACACAATACCCCTCTCTGTCCCACTGCTCTGAATAATCTCTTGCAGGACAGCGGAAACTCTCTGAGATTTTTTGGGGTCAGGGGTGGCCCAATCTGAGGGTTGAGGCGGTAGGGGGGCAAAGGGTTGAACAGTCTCACCTTTATAAATTGCAACATACCCCTTCGTAGGTGCCCCTGCTTTCTTCTCTATTCTCAAAGGGTTCAAATGGGTTGCATTGACATCCCCCTGCTTCCTATCAAAGTTTTTGTCCAGCAACAACGACAGATGCCATTTTAAATCCCCACTCATCTGTTTTGCTTTTTGCCAGATGGTTAAACTTACAGGATCTGCGGTGACCAACCACTCCCCCTGCCATAGGCCACCTTGAGACGTGGTATCAAGCGCGGTCTTTTCTTCTACGGTGGCCCATGTCTCTTGAACCTCTTGAATAGTGGCCCCCTCACCGATTAGAACCTCAGACTCGTAGCTGGTATGATCGACACGGATTATCCCCACCGCCTGATCAACGCCTCGAAACAACACATTTCCTCGATAGAATCGGACCAATGCACGGGGGCTAAATGGTTTCTGTCTCACCAACCGCCGGACAGCACTGGCACTTCTATCACCAAAAAGCGTGAGGGGCATGATATAGATCATCTGCCCATATTCGGCAAGGTAATATAAGCCCAACCGAATAAACAACAGATAAAGGTTGGTATCACCTGAAAGGGCAGAAGCGTAGAAAGAAGTTTCCTTAAAGTGGGTGGTATCCAGAGGTTCACGTTTGCTTGTGACATAGGGCGGGTTGGAAACCACATAGAAAAATCCCTGCGCATGGTTGCTTAATTTCGCCTTGATGGGATACGCTTCATCAAGAAGGCGGTCACTTAGACGATCAGGAATTTCTAATCTTTCACCAACTTCTAACAAAGTAGGCCCATCTAAGACTTCCTGGGGCAAGAGAAGGCTATTGGTATTGTAAATTTGAAAACGCTCGACAGGATGCATTTCTCCCTTTTCGCGCAGGACCGCTAGATCATCCAGGCATTGGATGAGCATATTCATCTCTGCCAGGTAGCAGGCAAATGGATTTAGCTCCATCCCAAAAAAGAGGGTTGCCAGATCATCAAGATAGCGACGGGCCAGTTCCTGACGCAACTCAGGGTTCGCATGAAGTCCCTCTTCGTCATCAGGCAGAGCGTGCTGGTTACAAAGTGCTGTAACCAAAGCAC
>JACCSL010000414.1 GCA_013812995.1 Ardenticatenales bacterium
GCTGCGCCCGCTCTCGATCATCTTGTCGAGCACCGCCTTGCCCACGTTCTGCGAGATGGTGTCTTTCTCCACGAGCTCGATTAACTCCACCAGGGCTTCCTGGGTGAGCGGCAATTCCGTGAGTCCCTGACCGCGCGTGCTGCTGAGGCGGAAGAGTTCCCCCGTGACCCAGTTGCTCACCGTCTTGGGGGCAATAGTGCGCTCGCGGCCCAACTGCACGGCGCTCTCGAACCAGTCGGCGATATCGCGCTCCCCGGTCAGCACCCTGGCATCGTAGGGGGAGAGGGCATAGCTCTCCTGGAAGCGTGCGGCCTTGGCATCGGGTAGCTCTGTCATCCCCTCGCGAATCCCGGCAATCCACTCCTCAGAAATGAGGAGCGGGGGCAGATCCGGTTCCGGGAAGTAGCGATAATCGTCCGCCTCCTCCTTGGGGCGCTGCGACACCGTCTCGCCGCGTCCCTCCATCCATCCACGGGTCTCGCGCTTGATCTCGGCCCCGCGCGTGAGCAGGATGCTCTGCCGCTGCTGCTCGTACTCCAGTGCTAGCTTGACGCCCCGGAACGTGTTCAGGTTCTTCACCTCCACCGGTGTGCCGAGCCGCTGCTCCCCTTTGACACGCACCGAGACGTTGGGCTCCAGCCGCATGGCACCCGCCTCCAGGTCGCCGCTCCCGACGCCCGTGTAGCGAACGATGGTGCGCAGCTTCTGGAGAAACTCGCGTGCTTCCTCGGGGTCGCGAATATCCGGTTCGGTCACAATCTCGATGAGCGGGACGCCAGAGCGGTTATAGTCTACCAGCGCCTTCCCCTCGGCGTGGGCGAGGCGAGCGGTGTCCTCCTCCAGGTGGACGCGGCGAATCCCGATGCGCCGCCGACCCAGCTCCTCCGTCTCGACCTCCAACCAGCCATCGCGGCAGATAGGCATATCAAACTGCGAAATCTGGTACCCTTTGGGCAGGTCGGGGTAGTGGTAGTTCTTGCGGTCCCACTTGGTCACGCGCGCAATCTCGCAGTGGAGCGCGAGCCCCACACGAATCGTAAACTCGATGGCGCGCCGGTTGAGAACGGGCAGCGCCCCCGGCAGCCCCAGGCAAACCGGGCAGGTGTGGGTGTTGGGGGCCGAGGCCTGGTAAGCCGCATTACACCCGCAAAACATCTTGGAGTTGGTAAGCAGCTGGGAGTGGACCTCCAGCCCGACAATCAGTTCATACTCCATACTTGGGTGTCCTTTTTCCAACATGCTATAGTCATAGCGTCCTAGTTATTGTGGTGATATGGCAGGGTTACGAGCTTCGATCAAAGCGATATCCTGCCGAATCCACTCATTGACAATAGTTTCAACCGCCAGATTCTTTGCTCGTGCCAGTTCCTGTACAAAACGTGCTACATCTGGCTCCAGATAGACCGGAATATTGAGTTCTGCATTGGAACGGTAAAATTTACCCCGCTCCCCCCTCGAAAAATCGTACTCGTCCTTCATTGCCCGCCTCCTTCGTATTCCTGGACTTCCCGTCGTGTTGCTCGACGCGCCGAGATAATACGAATTATGACTTCTTCCATTAGTGCCTGCCCTTGACAAAATCCTCAATGCGCCCGAGCGCCTCTTCAATATTGGTCATGCTGGTGGCGTACGCACAGCGTACATAACCATCCCCGCTGGGGCCAAAGGCCGAGCCGGGTACCAGGGCCACATGGTGCTCCTGAAGCAGCCCCTCCGCAAAGTCCTCGTCGCTCAGCCCGGTGGGGCGCACGTCCGGGAAGCAGTAGAAGGCACCCTTGGGCTCGAAGGTGGGCAGGCCAATCGTGTTGAGGCCCGCCACGATTACACGCCGCCGCTCGTCGTAGCTCTGTCGCATCCGCTCCACATCATCCTGGCATGTCTTGAGAGCGGTAATCGCGGCGACCTGCGCCGTCGTGGGCGCACTCATAATGACATACTGGTGCATCTTGCGCAGCCCCGCGATGATCTCGGCAGGGCCGCAGACGTAGCCCAACCGCCAGCCGGTCATGGCAAAGTTCTTGGAGAAGCCACCGAGCAGCAGGGAGCGCTCCTGCATCTTGGGCAGGGCGGGGAAGCAGACATGCTCGGTGCCGTAGACTAGACGGTCATAGATCTCGTCCGAGAGAACCAGCAAGTCATGTCGCTCGGCAACCGCAGCCACCTCTAGCATCCGCTCCCGGCTCATCACGGCCCCGGTCGGGTTGTTGGGATAGCCGATGAAGATGAGCTTCGTTTTGGGCGTGATCGCGCGCTCGATGTCCTCACCCGTCACCTCAAAGTTGTTCTCGACGCGCGTCGGGACATAGACGGGCGTTCCCCCGGCAAAGACGACGGAGGGACCGTAGGCCACGAAGCAGGGTTCGGGGATAATCACCTCGTCGCCCGGCTCCACCAGCGTCATCATGGCGAGCATGAGCGCCTCGCTGACCCCCACGGTGATGAGAATTTCCTCGGGGTCATAGCGCACCCCGTAAAGAGCGTCCAGGTAATCCGCGAGCACCTTGCGCAGTTCCAGGATGCCGCTATTCGAGGTGTAGCCCGTCTGGCCCGCCCGCAGGCTCTCGATCCCGGCGTCGATGATGGCGGCGGGGGTCACAAAATCCGGCTCGCCGATGCCCAGCGAGATAACGTCCTGCATGGTGGCGGCAATATCGAAAAAGCGGCGAATCCCACTGGGTGGGACTGCCTGGATGCGGTTGGATATCCACCGATTATAGTCCACAGGGCGCTCCTTTGCTGAGTTCTACTGAAAATCGACCTCGGATGAGTCCCCCACGTTGAGCTTGCGGTACCGGCCCCGTACCACCGCGCCATGCCCGATCAATGACTCGCTGAGCATGGTGTCCTCGATGATCGCGTCGCTGTCGGCAATAGTGTCGCGCAGGATGGCATCGCGCACCTCGCACCCCTCCGCCAGGCTGACGAAGGGACCAATTACCGAGTTGCTAATACGGACGTTCGCGGCGATGTACACGGGCGGGATAATCACCGAGTTCTCACCCTCCGAGGCAATCGTCGCCGCGCCGCTATGCTCTAGCATGTAGCGGTTGGTCTGGAGCAGGGCCTCGGGGGTACCACAATCTTCCCACACCTCGACGGTGCGCGCCTCCAGCCTGGCCCCTTCCTGCACCATCAACTGGAGCGCATCGGCCAGGAAGAACTCGCCCTTGGTCTGGATGTTCTCCTCCATCAGCCGCTCGATGGCGCGAAACAGCATATCGTAGTCCTTCACATAGTAGACCCCAATGACCGCCTGATCCGAGACCCACTCCTCCGGCTTCTCGACGAAGCGCTGAATGACATGCGCCTCATCCGTGGTTACCACCCCGAAACGACGCGGGTCCTCCACCTGCTTGGTGTAGATGACGCCATCGTAGGTGCTGCTGGACAGATCAGCCAGACCCGCATTGGAAATGGTATCGGCAAAAAGAATCAGAACCGGCTCATGGACATACTCGCGGGCCAGGTAGATGGCATGGGCCTGCCCTTTGCGCTCTACCTGATCCACATAGTTCACTTTGAGCGTGGGATAGCTCCGCGCCACATACTCGCGCACCTGCTCGCCCAGGTAGCCTACGATGAAGGTCACCTCGTTGACGCCCACACCCTCCAGCATATCGAGGATATGGCCCAACACGGTGTTGCCTGCTACCTGAAGCAGCGGTTTTGGTTTGGTGTAGGTGTGGGGGCGAAGACGGGTTCCGTACCCCGCCACCGGGATAATCACATGCATGGCTTCTCCTCGTTAGCGCTCCGGAGCACTTACCCATTTGGGGCGCTGCTTGTGCCACTCGGTCGCCTGCTCGTAGCGATAGGCTGCGCCCAGCAGTCGCTCTTCCTGCCAGGCCGGGGCAATCAACTGGAGGCCAATGGGCAGCTCACCCGCAAAGCCACAGGGCAGGCTGATGGCGGGCAGCCCGGCAAGGTTCACCGGGATGGTGTAGATGTCTTCCAGATACATCGCCAGGGGATCGTTGGCGTGTTCCCCCAGACGGAACGCGGGCGAGGGGGCGGTCGGCCCGATAATCAGATCCACCTGCTCGAAGGCGCGGTCAAACTCCTCTTTCAAGAGCGTGCGCGCCGACTGAGCCTTTTTGTAGTAGGCATCCTGGTAGCCCGCCGAGAGGGCATAGGTTCCCAGCATGATGCGCCGCTTCACCTCGGGGCCAAAGCCTGCCTCGCGGTTGCGGGCCAGCATCTCGAAGATCTCGTCGGCCCCACCCACGCGTAGCCCGTAGCGCACGCCGTCGTAGCGGGCCAGGTTGGCGCTTGCCTCAGCCGGGGCGAGGATGTAGTAGATGGGAATAGCGTAGCGCGACATAGGCAATGCGATCTCGCGGACCGTGGCTCCCAGCCCCTCGAATTTCTGGATGGCCGCCTGGACCGAGCGTGCGACCTCGGGATGCAATCCCTCGCTCATCCACTCCGTTGGCACGCCAAGACGAAGTCCCTCTACCCGCGCATTCTCCTCCAGCGAGGCCGCGAAGGTGGGAGCGATGCGTGGCGCGCTCGTGGAGTCGCGGGGGTCGTGACCCGCGATGGCATCCAGCAGCAGGGCAGCATCCTGCACATCCTTCGTCAGCGGGCCGATCTGGTCGAGGGAGGAGGCGAAGGCCACCAGACCGTAGCGGCTGACCAGGCCGTAGGTCGGCTTGAGTCCCACGATGCCGGTAAAGGAGGCGGGCTGGCGCACGGAGCCGCCCGTATCGGTTCCCAGCGCAGCCAGGCATTCATCGGCGGCCACCGCCGCCGCGGAGCCACCGGAGGAGCCGCCGGGGACATGCTCCAGGCTCCACGGATTGCGCGTCGGGCCGTAGGCAGAATTCTCGGTGGAGGAGCCCATCGCAAACTCGTCCGTGTTGGTCTTGCCCAGAAAGACCGCGCCCGCCTTGCGCAGCCGGGAGACAGCGGTGCCATCCCAGGGCGGCACATAGTTTTCCAGAAACTTTGAGCCGCAGGTAGTGCGAATGCCCTTGGTGGAAAGCACATCCTTGAGGGCGATGGGCAGGCCGAGCATCGGCTGTTTGCTCTGCCCCTGGCGGAGTTTGGCATCGGCGGCATGCGCCTGCTCCAGCGCCAGATCATTGGTAACGGTTAGGTAGGCATGTAGCTTGGAGTCGACGGACTTGATGCGCTTGAGAAAAGCCTCCGTCAGTTGGACGGAGGTGATCTCTCCTGCGTCCAGTCGGCGGCGCGCCTCGTGCAGGGTGAGTCGGGTTAGCTCTTCCATAGCTTGTTTGAAGTCAACTTTCTTCCAGAACTGTGGGTACCACAACGAAGCCGTCCTGCGTGGCAGGCGCGTTGGCGAGTGCCTCTTTCTGATCAAGCGAGGCCGCAATAACATCCTCGCGCAAGACGCCGACCAGCCCGGTAACCTGCGCGGTGGGAGGCACATTGCCGGTGTCCAGGTGCTGGAGCATCTCCGCATAGTCCAGAATCGCCGAGAGCTGATCGCGAAAACGTTCTTTTTCCTGCTTGGAGAGATCCAGACGTGCAAGCCCGGCGATCTCTTCCACCTGTTTCAATGTCAAACTCATATAGCCTCCGAAAAAGTGGCGGCATTATAACCCTTTGAACGGAAAGGCAAAAGGCAAAAGGGGTAGGGCAAAAGGCAAAAGTTACGGCAAAGGCATAATGTCTGGAGTCATGCAATGGTCTGGCAATAAGAGGCTGATGCTTCGTGGTACCGCCTTATTCGTCCCCTTTGCCTTTTGCCTTTTGAAATTTGCCTTTTGCCTTGCTGTTACCGTGCCATGATGTGGTTGATGGTCTTGTAGATGAGTTTGGCGGTGATGAACTCGCTGGCGTGATGGCCGGGAATCGGGGCGAGCTCGACACAGTCCGCGCCGATGAGTCTGCCAGCGTTGCGCGTCACGGTGTGGATGATCCGCAGTGCCTCGTTCCAGGTAAGCCCGTCGGGTTCCGGTGTTCCCGTTGCGGGGATGAGCGAGGGGTCCAGGGCGTCGATGTCGATAGAGAGAAAAACGTCGCGTCCATGCACACGCTGGGTCAGTTCCACCTCCCAACTCGCATCGGCATGGACCTGCTCCGCAAACCAGACACGCAGGTGATCGTGGCGCGCCGTAATCAGCTCCATCTCCTCGGTGCAGATGGAGCGAATACCCAGTTGGATGATGTCCCAGCCATCATCCAGCAGGCGGCGCGCGATGGACGCGTGCGAGAAGGGCGTACCCTCGTACTCGTTGCGCAGATCAGAGTGGGCGTCTAACTGCACCATCAGCGGACGGTCGACGTTATGGGCGCGGGCCAACCCACGCCCCACACCGCTGGAAATAGAATGCTCCCCGCCCAGCACGAAGAGCAATTTGTCGGGGTAGCGGGAGGCCATGTCATAGACAGCCTCCTCGATATAACGCACCATCGTCTCCGGGGAGTGGTGAGTGGAGGCGAGGGCGGGCAGCGTATGAACCCCGTACTCCGACGCACACTCCTTGCCAAATTCCCGGTCGAACAACTCGACCTGCATGGAGGCATGGATGATCGCGCGCGGGCCGAACTTGGTGCCACCGCCATAGCTGACCGTCCCCTCGTAGGGAATCGGCAGCACGAGCACGCGCGCTGTTTCCAGCGCGCTGCTCTCCTCGTCCAGACCGAGAAAGTTTTCCTGGGGTGAAAAATCGTAGCTCATCGGCTCACCACGCCGCCCGTGTAGCCATCCTCCAGCAACTCGTCGGGATCAACCGGGCGATTCGCGCGGTAGCTGTCCGCCAGCACCTGGAGCAGCGCCTCGCGCTGGTCGTAGAGGCGCTTGAGCGGGCGCGGCGAGCGCTTCGCCAGCGCGTAGGCAGCCATAATCGGCATGGCGATGGTAGAGTCGGTGTAGCAGACCACCGTATCGGGGAGTTGCTCCGGGTCCACCTTGCCCCAGGTCACTGCCTCGGCAGGGGTGGCACCCGATAGACCACCCGTGTCGGGGCGGGCGTCAGTAATCTGGATAAAGTAATCATGCCCCTTCTCGTCGATACCCATGATTTCCTGAATCTGCGGCTCCGTCTGGAGGATGAAGTTCTTTGGCGAGCCGCCGCCAAAGATCACCACGGCGCTGCGCCCACCGGAGTGCTTGGCCCCGTAGACGATGGCGGTGGTCTCGTTCACATCGGCCTCTGGGTCAAAGCCAATGTCCATCCCCGCCAGGCGGAGCGCCGCCACGTTCATCCCCAGCGTCGAATCGCCAGGAGACGAGGTATAGATGGGCACACCCAGCTCGTAGGCCGCGCCGAGCACCGAGCGAACCGGCGAGTTGCGCCGCGTCTCGATGGCCCGGACATACTTGCCCAGATGGTAGTGCACCTCGGCGGTGCTCAAACGGCCCTGAAACTCCGGCCCCTCAAGTACCTTGCGCACAAAGGCGTCCGACTTGAGGAGCACTTCCTGGTCGAAGACGATATCGTAGATGCGGATGATGCCCTCTTCCCGCAGTTCCACATCGTCCACGAAGGGCGAGGTCTGGTAGAGAGAGAAGCCAAGCGAGCGGTGCAGGTCGTGATAAAGGTTGGCCCCGGTGGAGACGATCCAGTCGATGAATCCAGCCTCCATCAGGGGGACGATGGCCGCCGTGCCAAGCCCCGTTGGTGTGAGGGCACCGGAGAGCGTGACGCCGACGGTCACATCGGCCTCCGTGCATTTGTCCGCGAAGAGCAGCGTCGCCTCGCGGAGCCGGGCAGCGTTGTAGGCAAAGAAAAACTCATCCACTAGCTCTACCACAGAGAGCGCACCGTGGATGGGCTTGGGGTCTAGTTTGCGTCCGAGAGACATAAGAAATCCTTTCCTCTTGAATGGGCGAGATGGCCTGTCAAGCAAATCAGCGGCCAGCCGTAGCCTCTTAGCCCACACGTAGCGCCGTGCCGCTGACAGTTACCATCAGCATACTACCGCCATCTTGCAGGGTAATGGTTTGATAGTCGATGTCGATGCCAATGACGGCGTTGGCCCCGAGGTGGCGGGCCTGCTCCTTCATCTCGTCCATCGCAATATCGCGGGCACGGCGCAGCTCCTTCTCATAGGAGTTCGCCCGCCCGCCAACGATGTCCCGCAGCCCTGTAAACATGTCGCGGAAGATGTTGGCCCCCAGGATGGCCTCTCCAGTCACGACGCCCAGATATTCGAAGACATCTAGCCCCTGGATCACACTGGTTGTACTCAGGATCATGATTGCCTCAGCAAGCTTCCTCATAAGAGAAAATGGCGCATACAAGATATGTCGCGGACCTTTGGTAGGCTAGGCTCAAGGACTGGCGGGAGTGCCCCGTGGGTGGCAGATCGCCACAAATGCAGCGAGCGCGCTCTGGAAATCGGTCGCATCCGTGATCGCCCGCCCCACAATGATGCCCTCCATCGGAGCCATCGCGGCGCGCTGGGAGTCGGTGGCGCGCTGGAAGGCAGCGGCCCGCGCCGCCGTCTCGACCGTGAGGCCCCCCGCCAACCGGAATGGACGATCGATGGCCAGCAACCCTTCCAATAACAGGAGGGGGAGGTCACGATCAGTTCGATGGAGGATGAATCCATCCACGTAGGGGGTCAGCGCGCGCGCCCGAACGATGGGGTTGCTGTGATGCATCAAATCAACCCACACCTGCTTGCCAAACTGATCCGCCACCGTACGAACTGCCTGAAGGTTCTCGGTGCTGGAGCCATCGACCACGCTCACCGCGTCGGCCCCGACTTCAAAGCAGAGCCTCGCGATGGTAGCCCCTTCGTCCGAGATCTTGCTGTCCGCAAAGAGGGCGCAGGGATGCGCCCCAAGATGGGCCTTGATCTCGCTGATGGCCTGTCGCCCCTCCCGCATCAATAGGGGCGTCCCTACCTCTATCGTATCGACTTGAGACGCTGCCAAATCTGCCATACGACATGCCTCTGGTAAAGAACAGCGATCCAGGGCGAGTTGTAGATGTAATCGGTTCATAAGAGCACCTCCAAGTAGGATTGTACGAGAAAAGTCGCAGCAGGCGAACCCCCACTACTTTTCAAGCAGCGCCGGGGTACTTTTCAACAAAATGGGTCGCCCTGTTCCCCGAATTCAGTGAACTTATCCACAAAATAGGGTCTAAAGCGTCCGGGGAAATTGCGATAGCCTCTACCCTCTGATAGAATCCGCCGGTTGGAGATAGCGGTTCGCGTCGCTCCACCAAATGGACAAAGGCAGGGGAGTTGTGTCGGGCCAAGGGAGCGAGATGTGGAACAAAGTGAATTAAAACGAACCTGGGATGCCGCGCTGGGTGACATCCAACTTCAGATGACGCGCGCAACGTTTGATACCTGGATGAAAGGCACGGAACTGGTTAACTACCAGGATGGCACCTACATCATCAGCACCCCGAGCCCCTATGCGGTGGAGTGGCTGGAAAACCGCCTGCGCCGAATGATCAAGCAGACGCTGGAGCGCCATGTGGGCCAGGCAGTCTCCTTGAAATTCGTGGTACGCGCGGCAGGCGGGGAGGCCCCAGCCCCCGACGAAAAAATCGCGCTGTCACCCATCCCCCCACCTGAGCCCGCTACCACCGCGAAGACAACCCCGGCTCCTAAAAGCGCTGGGCCGATAGTTCCTACGGCACCCGCGCCCGCCGCAGCGGTTCCGTCTGCCACGCAGCCCGCCACGATTGCCTGGCAGGCCCAGGAGCGCTACTCGTTCGACACCTTCATCGTTGGGCCAAGCAATCGCCTGGCCCATGCGGCGGCGGTGGCGGTGGCGGAACGCCCGGCGCTGGCCTATAACCCCCTGTTCATCTATGGGGGTGTTGGGCTGGGGAAAACCCACCTGCTGCTCGCGGTCAAACACGAGGTCGAGCACAAGGGGCTGACGGCGGTCTATGTCTCCTCGGAGCGATTCACCAACGAGTTTGTGGCCGATATCCGCTCGCAAAACACAGAGGCGTTCCGCGCGCGCTATCGCAGCACGGACATGCTCCTAATCGACGATATTCAATTCTTGGCGGGCAAGGAGGGAACCCAGGAAGAATTCTTCCATACCTTCAACTCCCTTCATGCCGCTGGCAAACAGATCATCATCTCCAGCGATAAGCCACCCAAGGCTATCATGCTACTGGAAGAGCGACTGCGCTCCCGCTTCGAGGGCGGCCTGGTCTGCGACATTGCGCCCCCGGACCTGGAAACGCGCATGGCGATCTTGCAGGCCAAGGCAGAGACGCAGACGATTCCGGTGCCCGCCGTGGTGATTGAGCTGATTGCCCACCGCGTCCAGTCCAATATCCGGGAGCTGGAGGGGGCGCTGATTCGCGTCGTGGCCCATGCCCAGCTCAACAATCAGGCGCTGACGGTGGAGCTAACTGAAAAGGTCTTACGGGACGTGCTGGACCGGCCCCAGGGAATCGCGCTGCCTCTCGTCCTGTCGACAACCGCTAATTTCTACAACATCACGATGGATGAGTTGGAAAGTTCCAGCCGACGCAAGCCCATTGCCTTTGCCCGGCAGGTCGCCATGTATCTGGCACGGGAGGAAACCGATGCCTCTCTGGCCGAGATCGGCGAGATGTTGGGAGGACGCGACCATTCCACGATTCTCTACGGCGTGGAGAAGATCACGGACCTGATCGAGAGCAATGATGGTTTGCGCCGTGAGGTGGTCGCCATCCGGGAGCGGCTCTACAACAACCCCTGAACCGTATCCAGGAAAAGCGGGGGCATAGAGGTTATGCCCCCGCTTTTTGCTAAGGAAAGGCTGTGGAAAAGCCGAGCCCGTTGCCTGAGATCGGCTTCTGGTGCAGCATGAAAATAGTGCCTAAAGGTCTGATTTTAGTGGATAACCTGCGGATATCTGTTGATAAGAGCCCTTACATGGGGATAACTTTCCTGGTGACAACCAAAGTAATAGTATGGGAAGCAGACGCAACCACTAGATTTAGTGGTTGCTGTTTTTCCCCACGTTTTGAACAAAATCAGTTTTCCAGCCTTTTCCACACCTCCTCCCCTTTTCAAAACGTGGGTAATTCCTCCTCGACCACAAGATGTGGACATGGCGAGGCAGGTCATGGCTATTACTACCGCTTCGGTAGGCATCAAGAGCCCGTCATCCACATATCCCCAGCCCCTACTACCACTATAAAAGATATAATGATAAAGTTGTGGGAAACTTTCAGCTCTCAACACTGCTTTTGAAAGAAAGAGGGACAGATGGTTCAAGAGCACGCGCCCCTATTGCGTGCGCTTCCCAGTGTCGATGCGCTTCTAGGAGATCAAACACTCCGTGAGCTAGTCCAGCTCCACGGACGTGAGCTTGTGGTGCGGGCCTGTCGTGAGACACTCGATCAGGCCCGGGATGATATTCGCCAAACAGGAACAAAGCCCGAGGCTCTGGTGCAACGGGCGCAAGCGAGGGTAAGAGCGTTGACTTCTTCAACATTGGTACAAGTTATCAACGGTACGGGCATTGTTATCCACACGAACCTTGGACGCGCCCCACTCAGCACGGCGGCACTCGCTGCTATGGCAGAGGTGGGAGTCGGGTACAGCAACCTGGAATATGACATTCCAAGCGGTCAGCGTGGCTCGCGCCACGACCATGTCAGCGCGCTGCTGGCAGAGTTGACAGGCGCTGAGGCGGCGATGGTGGTAAACAACAATGCCGCCGCGCTCCTTCTCGCACTGGGGGCGCTGGCGCAGGGACACGAGGTGGTTATTTCCCGCGCGCACCTGGTAGAAATCGGGGGGGGATTCCGC
>JACCSL010000923.1 GCA_013812995.1 Ardenticatenales bacterium
GTCACGGACAAGCCCCACCGCGCGACGTGCTTGGTCGCTCGTGGGATCAATACCCAGATCCCGTAGCAGCATCAGCACGTGCATCGTGGAGTTCCATCCACGGTGCCAGGCCGCGCCGCCCCACCGGCCATCGGCCCCTTGGAGGGCGAGCAGCCGGGCACCCCAGCCCTCCGTCGCGACCTTTGCACGCTCAGCCGCGACCGCCTCGTCGGGCGCACCGGTGAGGTCCCGCATCACCTGCCAGCGGATCGACGGATCAGAGTCAAGCAGCCACGTTATGACGGGTCTCTTTGGTTTCGGGGCTTGTCGTTTAAGTGAATTGGTTACCATCTTGCCCATGCTTATCCTTCAATTATCTGCCAGCTACGCACCGACCTGCCTTGCCCCACCAGCGCCATTCCTATGCCCTCCATCGCCTGGTGCCCTGCCAAGGCGATCCGCTCCCTCCAACTGCCACCCAGTGGCAGCCTCACCCATCGACATCTAGCCCGAGCTGCTTGCCCTTCTCATCCTCTACCCTTGGGAGCCTGCTTGAAGGTGCCATGCGCCGGTGGCATCTGCACCTGTGCGCCCTTGAGCAGCTGCGGGGTGGTGAGGATCTGGAGAGGCGGGTAGCGCTGCCCCCCGCCAGGTGAGTCATAGTATTCCATCGCTTATCACCCCGCGCCAGGTCGAGCACCGTGTATCCCCCAGGCTCTCTTCATCGCTCGTCTTATGGCCTCCGCCATCGGCAGAACTCAGATTTGCCTGTATTGCTACGGCGCTCTCTCTCACGTCAGGCAATGGGGTGGGCTCACCGAGCAGCATTGCTCTCGCAACGCCAGGCACTGCATCTACCAGTGCCTGGCGGGAGATGTGCCTGGCCGCACAAGGATAATATGCGGTTTCATTCAGTCGCGCGCCTGGCTAATTAAACTTGTGATCGCACCGTTCGCAGCGATACCGTCGCTCATTCCGCTTGGCTACCACGAGCAACGGAACCCACCCGGACAGACAGCACAGACAATTTCCCGTGAGGATCGCCCCCCTTATGTCTGCAAAGTCGCTTGCCACGGGACCGTATAAGGCCATCAGCGTCAAGTATCCCGCGCATAGGGCCGTTAGCGGGATGAGAGCAGAACTGATGCCCATCTGTGCCACAACCATGTTTGTCAACTGCACCACCACCGCTGGGCTCTGGCACCTGGGACACTGTACCGACATAGAATCACCCGGCCCTCTCTCCAACTGCTCCACCGCCACCGAACACCGAATCGTTCATCACTCTCTATTTTCCCGCCCGCGTCAGGTCAAGCACCAGCTGCCCCCGCTTTCCCAACGCTCCTCGCTCAGCGACACCCAGCGCAATGGCATTGCAGAACATGGCAGCTGGTGCGTTGCCCTCCACATGGAAAGCGCGTTGCCAGCCACACACACCCCTACTCCAACGCGCTGGCAATCCCCTCGAACTGTTCCAGCGCGGCCTGCAAATCCTCCATGATCTCCCGCGCCAGCACATCGGGATCGGGGAGGTTGGCCGTGTCCTCCAGCGACTCGTCGCGCAGCCAGAAGAGGTCGAGGTTGACCTTGTCTCTGGCTACGAGCTCGTCATAGCTGTAGCGCCGCCAGCGTCCGTCGGGCGCGGCCTCGCTCCAGGTGGCGCGGCGCTCGTGGCGCTGCCCGGCCTGGTAGCACGCAACGAACTCATCGAGGTCGGCGCGGCGCAGCGGGTTCTGCTTCAGGGTGAAGTTCTGGTGGTGCGTCGCTGAATCATATTCTAGCGACCAAGACGCTCCAACACTCCGCTCTGGATCAGCCGCCCGAACTGGGTCGTTACCTGCGCGGGTAGAGCGCCTCCCTGCACCAACACCCCCAGCTCAATGTTCCGCTTCATGGCATAGTCCGTGAGATTGGCACTGGAGAGGAACAGGAATGTCTGATCCGCCACGGCGCATTTTGCGTGTAGTGCCCCTGGTTTTCCACTCGGTCCTACAGGTCGCTTCGCGGGGGGCCAGAGATAAATCTCGGCTTGCTGGGCGACCTCCTCCCCCAGGGCGCGCACTGTGTCATAGCCCATCCTTCACCCGCTGGCCTCCGGGGATTCCAGGCAGATGCGTAGCCGGACGCCACGCCGGACAGCCTCAATGAAGCCTTGCGTCACCAGGGGAATCTTGTACACCGCAAAGCTCACCACTAACAACTCGCGCTCTGCCGCCTGGATCACCTGCAAGAGCGCCTGATCGGTGCGGCGCGTATGCACCTCGCCCACCTCCGGGCCAGTCCAGATCATATCGACCTGGGCCAGGGCCTGGTACTGCTGGGCAGTGGCAGAGGCGGCTTCGAGGGCCAGGGCCAGGCCACCAGCAGCGGGCAGTGGCGTCGTAGCCTGCCATCCATCCAGCACGGTTTCCACCAGCGCCCGGAAGCGCGGCTGCGGGGTGACTTGTAGCAACGTCGCGCGAACCTGCCTGGGGTCCTGCCCCTCCAGCCGACATTCCGCACATGGGATGGGTGAATTTGGAATAAAGTAAAAGTTCAGCCAAGCTGCTTGCCAAACAGAGGGAGGCGAGATGAGCACGAACTATCAAAGTGAGGTGCTGGACCACCTGGGGTTG
>JACCSL010000926.1 GCA_013812995.1 Ardenticatenales bacterium
CTTGAGAAGCACATCGACGGTGGAGGGTACGACGCCAGTCTCGGTGACGACCAGCCCCGGCTGCAAACCAATCAGGGTGGATGTCAGGGTGACCGTCTTGCTACTCGTCTGGGGCTCGATCTTGATCCGCACCTGGACAAAGCCCTCATTCAGCGGAGAAACGCTCTCCGCCAGTTGCAGTGGCACATTGCGAATGACCTCGCCTTCCTCCAACCCTTCGACATTGACGGGAGCCGTATCCACGATTCCGTCCAGCTCATTGACCACGGAGGGCTGCCCCTTCACGGTCACCAGCTTGGGCTCCACATTGACGCTACTCACCCAGTAGCCCTGCGCGGGGGTGCCCTGAATAAGCGCCCGCACGATCAGCTCCCGAAAGCCTTGCCGCTGCTCTACTGGAACCGTGACATTCACCCGCTCAGGAACCATCTGTAGGCTGGACGCATCGAGCGGGCCATCGCTGCCCATCAGAATGGGCTTGACTTCCATCAGGATCGTAGAGCGTGCATTCTCTACCGATACCCGTGCCGCTACCTGCGCGATCTGGGCGACCACGGCCTTTGGCCCCGCCACGGTCATCGTGGGTATGTCAAGGGTGGGAGTCAACACGCGATAGGTCGCAGGAACTGTTTCATTGTCCTGAATCACCACCTCGATCTCCAGCGTGCGCGTCACAATCTCGTCCAGTTGGACCACGACGCGATCCGGCTTCCATCCCAGCAGGCGAAAGGGCGGGGCAAAGGGTTGCCGCTCCACGATAACCTCTAGCTGGTGGGTGCCTGGCCCATAGCCTGACAGGTCCACGCGGGCCACCAGATCGCTGGGGGCCAGGTCGGCCTCGCGCTCGTTGGGCACGAGGATTTCTGCCAGAGCGCGCTGATTCTCCCCCTCCACCACCACCAGCCCCGGCGGGATATTCAGAAGCTCGATGGGAAGGCCCCGCTCCGGCTGGGTGCTGGGGTACGTGACTCGACTCAGTTCGTTGTTGGTTGCCACGACCCAAACCAGGATTGCCAGGATCAACGCCAGCAGAGAGGAGCTCAGGGCGTTGATGAAACCACCTTGGGGTTTCATCAGGTCCCCTCGTCACTCTCGGGTGTAACGGTGTGACGCATCAGCCAGTGGCGGATCCCGCCCGGCTTCTGAGGACCATAGAAGGCATGGAGGAGGCGATTCAAACGCCCCTCGTCCAGGTGGCGGATCAGCCGCCCATTGTAGGCGAGCGAGATGGTCCCCGTTTCCTCCGAAACCACGACAACGATGGCATCGGTGGAGTCCGTGACCCCCACGGCCGCCCGATGGCGCGTCCCGAGGCGGCGATCCCGCAGATCCGCGGCGAGGGGAAGCACCGAGGCGGCGGCCATGATACGATTGGCGCGAATGATGACCGCGCCATCGTGGAGGGGGGTGTTGGTGAAAAAGATGGTCAGGAGAAGTTCAGGGGTAACCAGGCTATCGATGAGAACGCCCGTGTTGATGATGTCCTGCAAGCCGCTCTCGCGCTCGAAGACAATGAGCGCTCCCAGGCGTGTGTCAGAAAGGCGCTGTGCGGCGCGACAGACACGGTTGATGGTTCGGGTGATCTCGGGCTCCGGGACATTGCCCTGAAAGAAGAGGCTGGTTCGCCCCAGCCTTTCCAGCCCGCGCCGAATTTCCGGTTGGAAGATCACGGGGATTGCAACGAAGAGCCCCGGCAGCGAGTTCCGGATCAGCCAGTTGAAAGCGGTCAATTTGAAGTAGGTCGAAAGGAAAATGATGGTGACCACCAGCACCATCACACCGCGCAGGAGTTGAACGGCCTGAGTGCCCCGCACGAAGTAGAGCACCCCATAGATGACGAGCGTTACCAGCAGAATGTCGATGGCATCGCTGGGCTGAAAGGTGGAGAAGCTTAATAGTATATCTTCAAGCGCCGAAGACATGCCCCTACTGTTTCGTTAAGTGGTCAAGCATCGTACGATAGCGTTTTTCCTGCCGACTCTTCAGCACAATCATCTGGCGCAGGAGCGCGGACGCCTGACTGCGCTCCCCCTTGCGAACCAGCAACTCGACGGCTCGCTCCCAAGATTTGGCTGCCCCCTCATTATCCCCCAGGAGCTTCTGGACTTCGCCCATGAACTTGGCAATGTTCAGGTCCTCGGGTCGCTGCTTCGCCTGCTGCTGGATGAACTTCAAGGTTTCGATATTCCCCACCGTCTCGAAG
>JACCSL010000933.1 GCA_013812995.1 Ardenticatenales bacterium
TTGCCAAGCTCAGTAGCTCCCCCATATCCTGGCAACTTTTGCCTTGCCAATTCCAGGCTTTTCTTTGCCGCGCCCTTCATCCCCTGGCTGAAGCGCAGGGGTTTTCGGGCGCTTACGTCTATAAAGAAGCCGCTCTCGCGGGGAGAGTGGCTTTTTTGTTGGGTGGGGTTAGAGGCTGATGAGGCCGTGGCGGGCTCCGCGTGTGATGGCTTCGGTGCGGCTGGCGACGCCCAGCTTGGTGAAGAGGGAGGAGAGGTGGAATTTGACGGTGTGCTCGCTGATTTGTAGCTCGCGGGCGATGAGCTTGTTGGAGAGCCCCTGGCCGAGCAGGTCCAGCACCTCGCGCTCGCGTGAGGTCAGCGGCTCCACGAGCTCTTCAATAGAAGAGGGCTGACCCAGGAGAGACTCGCTGAGGGGCATAGGAAAGACGATGAGACCCTGAGCTACCGCAAGGACTGCCGCGTGGAGTTCGGCCTCGGCGCTATCAGGGAGGGCGAGGCCCCAACTGCGCAGGGGCAAGGCTCGCAACGCGGCCACGGGTTGGCTATTGTCTGTCAGCAGGAGCAGCGCTAGATTGCCCTCGCGAGGGAGTATTCGCGTGGCATCCATCAGCAGCTCGGCGTCTGCCACGAGGAGCACATCGATGGCGGCAAGGTCGGAGCGTAGCCCAACCAGGGAGGGGGCCTCGCCCACCACCTGCACCTCCGGGAGGTTCAGGAGGGCGCGAAGCCCCACGCGCATCGCAGGCATGGCGGCGATGATGAAGAGGCGAATCATCGCTGTTAGGCGGCTAGACGCTCAAAGGCGCTGAGCGGTAGGCCAACCTGCTGGGGCACCCCGCCCCGCAGGAGTCGAACGGCGACAGTCGCCTGCGGGTGGTGCTGGGATAATGTCTCGCGCAGGGAGTCTGCATCTGCTACCTCCTCGCCCGCGATGTCTAGCAGAATGTCGCCGAGCAGGAGGGCGTCGGAGCAGCCATCTGGCGCGAGCCCCGTTACTAGAAGGCCGATAGCGCCTTTCCCATGAGCAGGCAGGGCGACTGGTTGTACCTCCAGGGTGAGCGTTACAGTACGTGTGTTGAGGCGCGAACTCCACTCGTGTGCCACATGGGCGGGGATAGCAATGGACAGGTCGCCGCCGAAGATCATGGAGTTGATACCAATGACCTCCCCATGCGCATTCAGGAGCGGCCCGCCCGAGTTTCCAGGCCGGAGCAGGACATCGGAGCGAATGTACGGGATGCGCCCGTCACTCTCTGAGCCCCGCACGGTTCCCAGCCCGCTGACAATTCCTGCGGTTACCCGCCAGCCCTCGCCCCAGGGGTGGCCGATGGCGAAGACCCATTCTCCCACGCGCAGCGCGGCTGAATTGCCAATCGGCAGCGCGGGGAGGCCATCCGCCTCTATCTGGAGCAATGCCAGGTCAAAGCTGGGTTTTTGAGCGATGACGGTTGCCTCAAAAACCCGCCCATCGGTGAGATGGATCTGGAGCGGACCCTGTTTGTGAGCGACGACGTGATGGTTCGTCAGGATGGTGCCATTCGTCTGCCAGATGATTCCCGCACCGACACCGCGCTCCCCGCTGCCAATCTGAACGACGCCAGGGCGGATCCGCTCCACCAACGCCGCTAGCTCGGTGGAGGCAGAAGGCGCAACCTGAAGGGGCGGCAAGGCTAGCTTTGAATACATAGGATCCCCTTTCTAGCGGCTGCGATGATGGCGGTGGCGGCGCTGTTCGTCTCCGCGCTGTCCGATGGTTACCTGCACGCTCTGGAGGGTGCCACCGCGAATCACGTCGATGGGCACGGCCCGGCCAACGCGATCCCCCGTCATGAGTTCCTGAAGATCGGCGGTATCGATAACAGGCTGCCCATCCAGCCCAACTACGATGTCGCCCAGAATCAGGCCGCCCTGCTCCGCAGGGGTTCCCTCCTCAATGTGGAGGATCAACAGACCGGTTTCCTGGTCGCGTCCCCCGCGCTGCGTCTCCGGCAGGTGAACCGGCTGGCTGCTGATGCCCAGATACCCGCGCTTGATGTATCCCTGTTGCGCTAGTGCCTCGGCGATTTGCAGGGCGTTGGGCGTGGGAACGGCCAGCGCAACGCCGCCGACCAAGCCCGTTGTCAGGATGCCCAGCACCTCGCCCTCAGCCCCGATGAGCGGACCACCGGAGAAGCCGGGGTAGGGGATGGCATCCGTGCGGATGTAGCGTTCCAATGTCGCGCCACGCCCCGTGCGTAGCGGGCCACCGACGGCGCTAACGATGCCCAGGCTCGCCATCGGGCCGTCTGGCGAGGGCCGCCCTACCGCCAGGACAATCTGCCCAACGCGTGCCAGGTCGGGCGCGGTGATGGCAGGGCGCAGGCCCAGGTCGGCCACGCGCAGCACTGCCAGGTCGCTGGATGGATCACGCCCGACAAGCTGCGCGGGGAGCGTGCGCTGATCATGCGTCTGGACGGACAGGTCTTCCTCGCGCTCCAGAATGTGGTCCGCTGTAAGGACCAGATCCTCGGCGAAGAGAACCCCACTGCCCGGCTGCCGCCGCCGCCCATTGACCAGGAGCAGGGCTGGCCCCACGCGCTCGACGGCATCGGCTAGCTGCGTGGAGAGCGCCCCCAACGCATTATTCTCGGCTGAAGTTGCCATGTTTCCTCCCGTGTGTGCTAATGATGGGCATCACTATAGCAGGCGCAAACATAGCATACATCCGTCAGCCAGCCAGGGCAGAGCTGGAAAAATGGCTAGTGGCAACCTCTACCGTTGGTGAGACTTCCCATTCTGCCGGGACTCAATGCTCAGGTTGACATCGGAGGGAGTGAAGTAGAGCTGAGCCGAGCCCGCACTGAGCGCCTCCAGCACCTCGCCCTTGCGGAGGGTGTTGAAGATGGCGATTTTCTCCTCGCGCGCCAGCCCCTCGCCCAGCCCTTCCAGGAACGAATGGACCCGCTGCGCCTCGGCCCCGCCCTCCATGAGCGCCTCCGCCCGCATGTGCTCCTGCCGACTCTCGAGCAGATGGCCGCGCATCTCCTCCGCCTCAATCTCACCCTGAATCTGCTTGACGCGGATCTCGTTCTCGCTCTCCTGTTTCTGGATGCGGTTGAGACGGTTCGTCGTCTCCTGGATGATTTCCTGGAGGATGCGCTGCGTGCCAGGATCCTTGCAGGTAATCGAGCGGCCCTCAACGGCGTGAATCACCACACCTCGTTCCAGGTAGAACGGATCATGGGTCTGGAGCACCGCGTTACGGATGATGGCGTTGAAAGAGGCCAGGAATTTCTCCAGCGTCACCTGGGAGACGGACTGGATGATGACGCTGCGCGCATGGGAGCAGATATCGCCCGGCACATCGTCCGTCGTCGCGATCATGCTCTGCACATTCGTGATCTGCCAGAAGAACGTCAGGCCCAGTACCAACTCCACATTGTCCTGGGTGCGAACCTCGAACTCGTACCACATGAACTTGGGGCGCAGGTCCAGGTGGGTGATCCAGAGGCCCTTTGTGTCCTTGTGGAGGCCGCTGGACCAGCGCAACGTGACCAGCTCGGAGTAGGGGTCGAGGAAGAAGGAGCGCTGCTCGTCGCTGCCGCGCCGGAACACGTAGCGGCCCGCTCGATCCTTGATGATGACCGTCTCGTGATCTTCCAGGCGGATACGGTTGCGGACCTCGATGATTTCCTGGTTGGGGGCGGGAACGAAGACCTGCTGCTCCGTGATAAGCTCCAGGTTGCCCGTGGTCGTATCGCGCACAAGCACTGCCGTGTGCTCATCAATGTTGATGCCCTCGCTCACATCATCGAGAATCTCCTCGGTGGGGGCAAGGTAAACGCTGGCCGGGCCGCGCTCCACACGGATGGAGCCGCTGCGCTCGTCTATGAGCCGGACGTATTGATTTTCCTTGAGCGTGATCGCTTCAAGATGCTCAGTGATTTCCTCGGTGGCGGTGGGGAAGAAGAGTGTGGGACCCAGCACGTTGCGCAGCTCGCCCGTCAGCGTGTTGCGGACACGTAGGTACTCGGTGGGTGCCAACACGATGCCCTTGCGGCGTGTGACGCGCTGGAGGGGCGCTGCCACGTATTGGCCCGGCCCGTTCAGGGTTCGGCGGCGGGTCAGGCTCTCGATGACAAGCTGTTCGTCTTCCTGGATGAAGTAAATCCACGGGATAAGCATGGTGTGCCTCCTTTTCTTTCGCTTAGTGTAACACATACACTTAGTGAAAGCAAGAGGCTCGTGAAAATTGCTTATTTCCGCAACGGACGAAGCACTTCTATCGAATTCTCAAATGAGAATTTGAAGAGGGCAAAATGATTCTCTGTAACCAGTTG
>JACCSL010000934.1 GCA_013812995.1 Ardenticatenales bacterium
GGTCTGAGGGCTGCATCCCTCGGGTGGGAGCCACCGGGGGTATGTTGAGGGGCGGGGGTTCAGGAATAGCGGGACTATCGAGCAGCTCAAGCGCCTCGCGTGCCTCCTCCAGATGCGGATCAAGCGCGAGTGCCCGCTCAAAACAGTCACGCGCCTTCGCGTCCTCGTCTTCCAAAGCCAGGATCATGCCCAAGTCGAACCAAGCCAACGGATTTTTGGGCCTAGCCCTCACCTGCGCGAGCGCCTCATCCCGAGTCAACGAAGCCATAACGAAATCCTTTCATCGAACCCCAACACTCTGACTTTAATACTACAACGAGAGTTCTCTGATTTACCGACTAGCGTCACTCCGCTTCGTTCTAGTGTAGCCAATATCTTTACTCTGAGGATTCGTAGCAGCTAACTCAGATCAAGACTAATCTCTCGTTATAGTATTAAGTATAGTAGGGCAGGAGCAAACGACCTTTCAAGTTCTCCCTGGCACCCAGGTTGCTATCCCTGGTGGATAGAGAATGATGCTGCTTCTGACGGAATTTGTGGTATGGAAGATCGGGAAGCGTACCATGCGAGCCCTCACCCCCACGTCGCTGCGCTCCGTGTCCCCTCTCCCGGAATCGGGAGAGGGGCGGCCGAAGGCCGGGGAGAGGGCCGCCACGCAGAGCCATGACTCCACCACAAATTCCAGCAGAACCAGGAATGATGCAAGGAGAGAGTAACCCATGATGAGCCCCAATGTCTACCAGCGCTTCGCCGCCCTGGAGAATCCCTGGAGCCTGGACACGTACAACTTCAAACATTTCGGACTGGAGCATATCCTCTTCGATGTCAAACAGATCGTAACCAGCGGCGGCCTCCGCCCCGGCGAGCAGGCTCCCGATTTCGAGCTGCCCGTGGTGGGCGGCGGCCAACTCCGCCTGAGCGAGCTGCGCGACAAACCCGTGATCCTTCACTTCGGCTCCTTCACCTGACCGATTACCATCGGCTCGGTCGAGCCACTCAAGAAACTCTATGACCTCTGGGGAGATCGCGTCCACTTCCTGGAGATTCTGGTGCGCCAGGCGCATCCCGGCCCCGGCGTGCCCCCGTACCGCACCTTCGAGCAGAAATGGGAGGATGGACAGGCGTACAAGCTCAACCATCAGATTCCCTGGCCCATTCTCGTAGACGACCTTCTGGGGCGCACCCATCAGGTGTATGGCGGTCTGTCGGACCCCATCTACCTGCTCGACCTCGACGGGCGCGTGTCCTTCTACAACATGTTCGCCAACGCGCCCGCCGTCCACGAGGCACTGGAGGAACTCTTCCTACGGAGGCGGCGCGGCATCGTGCGCGGTGGCATCGACCGCTTCCCGCACCTGGGCGCGGCCCTGACCAATGGCTGGCCCGGCCTGGCGCGCGGCCTGCCGCAGAGCTTCAACGATCTCATGGTCGCCACACCGGGTAGTCCCATCGCCGTTCTCCTGGGCTGGCAGCTCCGGCAGCTTCTAGGGCCGCTGACCCTGCGCGCGACGCCTCTGCCGTTGCCGCTTCGCCTGGCGTTCTACCTGGTGGGGGCGGTAGTGCTGGCGATGCTCGCCCGGCGCATGTTGCCAGGTGGCTCCGCGTCGGTCCGCGAGCGAACCACGCAGCGCGATGTGCCGCAGGGCACCCCCAAACCGATTCCTGCCGAGGCCGAGGTGGGCGAGCGGCCGATGCAGTTGACCGCCGATGGCACAGGCAAGCTCTACCACCATCGCTACCGCGCCGATATCGCCGCGCCGACCCAAACGGCCGAGACGCTTATGCGCCTCATGCAGCGCGACCCCAACGATTTCTCGCCCACCATACTTGCCACCTGGGAGAAGATCGCGGGGGCAGAGGACTCCATGCAGGTGGGGGATGAGTACTACATCCACATCACCGGGCCGTGGGATGGTCCCGTGCGGGTCATCGATGTCGCGCCGACCTCGTTCAGCCTGATTACCCTGGAGGGACACTTCGAGGCCGGCGAGATTCGCTTCCGCTTCATCCCGCACCCCACGCAACCGGACGCGCTGCGCTTCGAGATTCTGTCCTGGGCGCGCAGCCGTGACGCCGTGGTGGATTTCGCCTACGATCAGGCAAAGGTTGTCAAGATCGCGCAGACGAGCATGTGGGTGCATTTTTGTGAGCGCGCCGTGGAGGAAAGCGGCGGCAAACTCATCGACAAGATCGATGTTCTGACCGAGGAAGCACCCTTTCGGGGGGAGGTAATTCCCCGTGAGTAGCCCGTTGCCGCTCTGGCAGCGTTACCAGAAGCAGTTGGACGCGCTCCACACGGCTCCGTTAAACTTCGACCTGGAGCGCCGCCACGAGTACACCGAGGCCAGCGGCTGGCACATCGACGAGTACGAGGCGGAGTTGCCGCCGGAGTTGCCCGGCCACCCCGTGCCGGGCGGCTCCTGGGAGATTGGCCGCCGCATGATGCAGGAGTACAAATTCCCGGACCCCACCATCATCACGGGCATCTACTACCCGGACCGCCCGCTGGCGGAGCGCGTTATGCTACTCAAGGCACGCTTCCTCTTCCTGACCTTCTATTTCGGGGTCAAGGTGGGCAGCGTGACAGACGAGGTGCGGGAGACGGAGAAAGGAGCAGCGCGCATCTGGGGCTTTAATTATCAGACGCTCCAGGGCCACTTCGAGCGGGGACAGATGGACTTCGAAATCTGGAAGTGGTTGGAGAGCGGGAAGGTTACATTCCGCATCCACGCCTTCTCGCAGCCGGGTGAGATTAGCAACCTGATCTATCGCCTGGGGTTCAAGCTCTTCGGGCGGCCCGTGCAGCGCCGCTTCGCCCGGCGCGCCCTGGAGCGAATGCAGCAACTCGTCCAGGAAGCGCTCAAGGCTGCCGCGCGCCATGAGCCTGCCGCGCCCGTCGAGGCCACGACCCCGCAGCCCGCCAGCGCCGACAGCCAGGCCGAAGAAAAAATGGCGGAGATAGACGAAAAGTCAAAAGTCACCAAGTAGGTCCCAAAGGGGGATGGAGAGGGCCGCCTAGCAGCAACATGGTTTGTCAGAGTTGCAATAGTCGCCTCAGTGTACCAGACCGAGAGAAAAAAGGAGACCATCGAATGCATCGTCTGACCGTGCAGCAGTTGATGGAGGCGCAGCAGGTGAGCGACCACGATGTGGATCCCGTAACCGGCGACATCGCCTTCACCTGGAATGCCACCGGGGAACCTTCGCTCTACCTGTTGGCCGAGGGAGCCGACGCGCCCGAGCCGCTCATTCAGGGGCGGGGGCAGTTCGCTGCCTGGGCACCCGAGGGCCAGCGCTTTGTCTTTCTACGGGACGAGAAGGGCTCGGAGGTGGATGATGTGATGCTCTTCGATCTGCGCGCCCGCACCCAGCGCAACCTCACCAACGATGGCTACACCTACACCTGGCCGCGCCTCGACCCGAATGGCAAGCTGACGGTGCTCGCCAATCGGGATGGCCCCTTTGACCCCTATGAACTGGACCCTGCACCGGGGGAGTTCCGCCGCCTGGTCGTGGGAGAGCGCGCCGCCAGCAGCCTCCTCGCGTCGCCCGATGGACGCTACCTTGGCTTCTTCCGCATTGGCACCGTGGATGAGCAGGGAAACCTTCAATCCACCCTTCATCTTTTTGATCGTCAAACGGGCCTTGAGCAAACCCTGGCGACGCTGGGGGGCGACCTCTTCCACGCCCCCTGGGCGTGGCGCACCGGCGTGACGGTACCTCAACTCTGCGTCCCTGGCGACCACGGCGAGTACCAGGACCTCCTGCTCGTCTCGGTTCTGGGCGATAGCGAATGGATGGAACTGGGCGAGGGCGACAAGTCCTACCCCGCCTGGTCCCCCGATGGACAGCGGCTGGCTTTTCTGGAGGAGGTCGATGCCGACCGCCGCCTGTTCGTCATGGACTATCAAGCAGGGATACGCCACGACCTAAGCGTGGGCGATGGCCTTCATCGCCAGCCGCTGTGGGCTCCCAACGGGGAATCTCTGACCGTGATCTTCGAGAGTGCCGCCCAACCGCCCGATCTGTGGCGGGTGACGCTCGATGGCGAGCGCCGCCAACTCACGCACGGGTTGCCCGCTGCGTTCCCGGTGGATGCGCTAACCGGCAGTCAGCATATCACCTATCCCACCTTTGATGGGCGCGATATTCCGGGGCTGCTCTACCTGCCCCGCGAGGCCAACGGTGCGGCCATCGTATGGGTGCATGGGGGGCCAGCCGCCTGCCATCGCAACGGCTGGTATAGCGAGATTCAACTTCTAACCAGCCTGGGCTATACCGTGCTGGCCCCGAATATGCGTGGCAGCAGCGGCTATGGCAAGACCTTTCGCGATATGAGCCGACTCGATTGGGGCGGGGGAGAGCTACACGACATCGGGGCGGCGAATGACTATCTCCGCACGCGCGGGTTCCGGCACATCGGCATTCTGGGCGGTTCCCTGGGCGGCTATCTGGCCCTGATGGCGCTCACCAAACAGCCGGACCTCTGGACCGCTGGGGCCGTCCTCTACCCCATCGCGAGCCTACTCACCCTCTACCAGAGTACACGCCCCGGCGACCTGCGCACCTACCTGGAGGAGCACATCGGCACCCCCGAGGCCAACCCGCCCTTTTTCCATGATCGCTCCCCGGTGAACTTCGTGGGGCAGGTCACCGCGCCCCTCCTACTGCTCCAGGGGGCCAACGACCCCCGCACCCCACTCTCCGAGGCCCAGAGTATGGCCGAGCGGCTCGCCGATGCTGGCAAACTTCATCTCCTTCATGTCTACCCGGACGAGGGCCACGGCTTTCAGCGCCGCGCCAACCGCGAGGATGCGCTCAACCGCGTGCTGGCCTTCTTCAACCAGCATCTCAATCTACAGGGCTAGCCCTTGTCGAGCCTGTAAGCCACGCTTATACTCAGGGTGTCCTCAGACAAACACCTCCAACGATGGAGGAAAGGAGCAGTCAGATGACCACCGATGGACAGGATGACATTTATGATGTAACAATTCTTGGCGCGGGGCCGACGGGTCTCTTCGGCGTCTTCTACGCGGGTATGCGGGAGATGAAGACCAAGATAATCGAGGCCCTACCGGAGATGGGCGGGCAGCTTACCGTCCTCTACCCGGAAAAATTCATCTTTGATGTGGCAGGATTCCCGAAGGTGCTGGCCAAGGATCTCGTGCAGCGGTTGGTGCAGCAGGCCGAGCAGTGGGACCCCCAGATTTGCCTGGATGAGCGCGTGGTTGGCCTGGAGTATGTGCGCGAGGCCAGCGAGGGGGTTCCGCCCATCATCAAGCTCACCTCGGACAAAGGTCAGACGCATCTCACCCATACCCTCGTCATCACGGCGGGCATCGGAGCCTTTTCCCCCAACAAACTGGACCGGCCCGGTGTGGCGCAGTATGAAGAGAAAGGTGGCGTCGCCTACTTCGTCAAGAAAAAGGCTGATTTCCGGGGCAAGCGGTTGCTCATCGTGGGAGGTGGGGACAGCGCGGTGGATTGGGGACTCAATCTCAAGGATTGGACCCACGACATTACCCTGATTCATCGCCGCCATGAGTTCCGCGCGCATGAGTCGAGCGTTGTGGAACTGCGCAATTCCCCGGTTCAGATTATGACCCCCTGGGAACTGCTGGAGGTTCACGGGGATGGAGAGCACGTTACCGGAGCAACCATCAAGAACAACGAGACGGAGGAGCAGCGGACCATCCCGGCGGATGTGGTATTGCTGAATCTGGGCTTCAAGGCGAGCCTCGGTGCCATCGCGGACTGGGGGCTCAAATCGTCGCGCCGTCACATCTTCGTGGATGGCTTCTGTCAGACCAACCTGCCTGGCGTCTACGCAGCGGGTGACGTTGCCCAGCCCAACGAGGGGCCGCAGATGGGTCTCATTGCCGTCGGCTTTGCCCAGGCCACCATTGCTGTCAACGTGGCAAAAAGCTTTATCGATCCGAAGTCCAAGATCTTCCCTGGTCACTCGTCCGAGATGAAGATTTAGGAGGTATTTGTGCAAGCAAAACTGGTACGTGACCTTATGATTACGGAGCCTACCACCGCCTCGCCCGACGACTCGTTGGGGGTGGCGGGGCGGCGGCTGCTGGATTCCGGCCAGCGAACCCTGCCCATCATAGATGCGAATGGAGAGATTTGCGGCATTATCACGGACCGCGACCTGCGCCTGGCCGCTGATTCTCCCCTGATTGACGAGGCTCCAGCCGAGATTCTGGAAAATCTCCAGAAACACACGGTGCGGGAAATCATGACTACCGCCGTCCACTCGATTGAGGCCGAGGCCCCCATCATTGAGGCAGCGCAGCTCATGCGCGTCGCCAACGTCGCCGGGCTGCCCGTGGTGGAGTACGATGAGACGGGCAACCACGAGCACCTCGTTGGCCTCGTGACGCGCTCCATGCTGCTGGACTATCTCATCCTTCTGCTCGAAGAGCAGAACGAGGGCGAGCCGGTTGATGGAGAAGTCATGGTGGGAGAAGAGGAGCGGTGAACGTCGGCGATCTGATGTCCACCCAATTAATTACCATCGAGCCAGAGCAAGACCTGGGGGTAGTGCTGGCGCTGATGCATGAGTTTGACATCCATAGCCTGCCCGTCGTGGAGCGGGCAACGGGGCGTCTGGTGGGGATTATCTCCGCGCGCGATGTGCGCCTGGCGATAGACTCGCCCTTCTCATCCCCGGACGATGAGCAGGCAGCCAATCACCTTGAGTCTGTGTACGTGGGGGAGGTGATGAGCACCTCCCTCGTTGTGATTGGCCCTGGCGCGACGGTGGGCGATGCCGCGCGCCGGATGCTCTCGCACAAGGTAAATGGCCTGCCTGTCGTCCAGATGGACAACATAGGCAATACACGACTTATCGGCCTGATTACGACCAGCGACCTGCTGCGCTATCTGGCCGATCTGGAGGGCGACAAGCCAGTGGAGGGATAATCAGATGCCGCTCTCCTTGGCCATCTGCTCCTCCATCTGGCTGATCGCTCTTGCCAGCTCTTCGATGGCCGCTCGCTGCTTTCGATAGAGATCAGATTCGCTCATCGCCAGGCTCATGGCGACATCGCGGGCACGTCGCCCCTGGATGTATTTCAGGTCGAGAATGTTATAGAGCAACCACTCCTGCGTGGTCATCTCGCGCTCCCCGGGCGGTTTCAGGTCATCCAGCGCATCAGTTAGAACCGCTCGCAGGGCGCGCGCCGGGCTGTTGTCATGCTTCTCCAGCTTGGCGCGCACGACTTTCATGGCAAGGAGCGGGCTCTCGGTGAGTCTCGGCCCGCCCCAGTAGTGCCCCAGCGCATCCCGCACCATCTGCGTGAAGGTCTCGTCGTAGATGGGATTTAGCGAGGTTTCAATCTCGCCCAGGCTGCTCTCCGGATGCAGCGTCGCCGAGCGCCAGCGCTGGAGCGTTTCCATCTGAGGTGTCAACTGCTCCAGCAGCGCAAAGATGGTCTGTTGCAGGCGACGATCCTGGAGCGCAATCTCCGCCTGGCGCACATACTGGCGCAGCAGGGCGCTCTCGCGCTCAGTGAGCGGCTGCATTTCCTCGCCCGGCTCCACAGCCAGAAGCCCCAACGTGCCCTCATTGTCATCCGTGCGGAGAGGCAGCAGCCGAAAGGTTCCATGCTCCACCCAGCTCTCGATCTGCGCGGGCAGAAGCTCATCGCCCTCCAATTGCGCCAGGACCGTAGGCGTCAGAGATGCCAGCAGGGTGGCCGTTTTCTCTTTGGCCCCGCAGCTTGCCTCCGGGTGAAGCTCCCCGTTCACGACGCTGATGACCGCCCCATTCCGCGCACGCTGGAGATCGCAGAGCGCGGTCAGGATATTCTCCATCAGCTGTTGCAGGTCGCTGGAGGTCATCAGCCGCTCATCCAGGGAGCGCAGAATCTCGAACTCTTCGCGATTCTCCTGATAGGTCAGGTAATCCACCAGCGGGCGAAGAAAACGGAGCAGCACCTGGTAGAAGATGATGCCGCCCACGATGGCAAAGATGAGAATAGTCTCGCGCGGGGCACCCATGATGATCTCGACGCGCGGCACGATGAGGATAAGCATCAGCACAAAGACGCCAAGCACTGGCCCCCGCAGCATATACGTCAGGAAGGAGCGCTTGACCACCCGATCCGGGGCCAGGGAGCCCTGGTAAGCCACGCTGTAGGCCATTACCACGGTCATCACCGCCACGCCAAAGTTTCCTATGAGCAGGAGCCCCAGCAGTAGGGTTGGGCTGAGCAGAGTAGGCAATGAGGTAAAGATGAGGTAGGGATAGACCGCCAGCCCCGGTGCCGCGAAGGACGCCACCAGATAGCTCAGGCGGCGGCGGCTGGTGGGGGTGAGCGCGCGGCTGCGTGCCCAGAGGGTGTTGGCAAAGCCCCAGGCAGAGGCCAGGAAAAAGAAGAGGGCAAAGAGCCAGAACAGTGGGCCAGCGACCAGCTGCGGGGCCCAGGGCTCATACTTGATACTCTCCCCAACGACGAGATTCGTCATCAGGGCCATCACCACGAAGAGCAGCCCAACGGTATAACTGGCGAACACGGCGAGGCGACGGCGGCGGCTGCTGGCGTTGGTCGTGCGGAGCAGGGCATCGCTGAAATGAAGATAGGCCGCTGGTACCAGGGCGATGCCCACCCACTGAACCTTCAGCCAGGCGGTGGCTGCGCCCGTACTCACCTCCCGGCTGAGGATAATATCGCTTCCGTAAACCACAGAAACCAACGCCATCAGGGTGGCAAAGGTGCGGGCGACGCTGCTCCATAGGTTGTGGGTCATGATATAGATGACCAGGGAGAACGCCACGATCAGGTTGGCAGCCGAGAGGATGAGATTGAGAAAGCTGAGGACTGATACAAGGGTGAAGTAGTCTTGCATGAGTGTTTCTCAACCTGCCCGAACGACGAGTCTCTAGTAAACGAACCAGTTGGCGAAGAAGTAGGCGACAATCGCGCCGAAGAGGATAGAGTCGATACGATCCAGCATCCCGCCATGCCCCGGAATCAGGTCGCCGGAGTCCTTGACCCCGACGCGACGCTTGAGCATGCTCTCCGCAAGGTCGCCGAAGACCGCTGAAGGACCGAGGAGGATACCAAAGAGGATGCCCTGCCACAGTTCCAGCCCGATCCACTGCGTTGAGGTGTAGATAGTGACAAGCAGGCCGACGAGAACACCGCCGAAGAAGCCCTCCCAGGTTTT
>JACCSL010000937.1 GCA_013812995.1 Ardenticatenales bacterium
CGCAGCGGCGGCGCGGCTGGCGTCCTCGCGTTGGCGCTGAAGCTCCTCACGTTGGCCCTGAAGCTCTTCGCTCTGGCGCTGAAGGTCCGCCGCACGGGCGTCCAGGTCGGCCTGGCGGGTGGAAAACGCGGAGGTGCGCGATGTGATATCGGCTTCCTTGCGGGAAAGCTCGGCCTCGCGGGTGGAAAACGCGGAGGTGCGCGATGTGATATTGGCTTCCTTGCGGGAAAGCTCGGCCTCGCGGGTGGCAAGCGCCTTCTCACGCGTGGAGAGGGTGCGCTCGCGTGTCTCCAGGGCATCTTCCTTCTTCTCCAGTTCCGCCCTTAACCGTGCGATCTCCTGCGATGACTGTCCCTGCTCCTGCGAGGGTCTCGCACTGGGCTGGGAGGGAGCAGGGTGCGGCACATTATCCTTATCCTTGCCCGTCTCCTTGCCACTTGAGGACTGAGGCGTACTGGGAGAGGATTGCGGCTTTTCATCCTCATCGTCGTCCTTGTTAAAGACCTTCTCCAGCACCGCAACGGTTGATCCGACGCCTGGAATCGCCTTGACCATGTCCTTCATGTGATCAAGAACGCCCTTATCGTCGTCCTCCTCTTCCGTCGTCTTTTTGTCCTTTTGCTCTGCCATCTATACCTCCTTGGGGGTATGGAACTGATAGAAAGGTTGCGCGGCCGGTAACGTGCGTAGCCTATCAGACTTTTTTCCAAACGAACAATGGTTGTTGATGGCAAGAAGGCAACACAGGTGCGCGCCATCCTGCGCTAGCGCCCTGACCCTCTGCTTCATTGACAGCACCGCCGTGTTTGGGCAATACTTAATGCTCGGACGCGGCAATGCAGAGGCAAAGAGGGGTAACCGGCTATGTGGCACAGGGTTCTTGGCTTGGGAGTACTCCTGGTCGTCCTAACGAGTTGTCTCCTGGCAACCGAGCGTGGGCGCGCAGGGCCAGCCGCCGAGATAGGCTATCTGAAAACAGAGTCTCTCACCCTGAGCCTGGAGGAACTTAAGCCGGGCATGATGTGGGGAAGGTGGTATCAACAGAAAACGGGCCTGACGCCGGACCCGGACTACTTTGCGGCCTATGTCACGCAGCCAGCAGGCAATGACCTCTACATTGGGTGGAGCACGGCCCGCCCTGCGGAGTCCGACGGTGCCTTCGTGGCACGTTACAATGGAAGCACGGTGAGCGCGGTCGGCGCTCTGACAGAGCAGGGCGTTCATGAGATGCTGTGGAGTGGAGACACCTTGCACATTGCGGGCACAGACCCCTGCTGCCCGGACGGATGGGAAGCAGGCAATCATTATACCTACCGCCCTCCCGGCCCCCTGGTGAAGCACCGAAACCTTGAGAATGGCCTGCAAGGCGTGTTGCACACCTGGGGGCTGTGGATGTCGGAGGAAGGTGTGCTGTATGCGGCCGTGAGTGCGGATGAAACCACCGTGGCCGCCGCGCAGCTCTTTAGCAGTACCACTCAAGGAGAACAGTGGTCCTACGTAGGGACCATGGGCACGGACCGGGCCTACGATGTCATTGGAGTCGAGGGTCGCCTGTATGCGCTTTCCAGCGACGCGGATGAGGGAGTCATCCACCTCAAGGTCAGTGAGGACGGAGGGCAGCAGTGGCAATCCGTGATGGGCGACGCACTACAGCGAACGCGCCTCACCGTCTTCGGAGATCGCCTCCTCGCCGTAAGTGAGAACCGCAAGGAAATTATCGCGGTGCGCAATGATGAGGTGGTCCGCTACCCGATACCCATCGGCTTCGAGATGGGCGGCACCTACACGGACCTGGAGAGTTATGTCGATTACCACCTGCTAGTGGTGGTAGACGACTATCTCTATGCGCTCTGGGAGCCGAGCCACGCGGTTTCGACGCGTGCCATGGTGGTACGCACCAAGGATTTGCTGGAATGGGAAGCGCTCACCGGCTCCCAGCAATACATGGTCTCGCTCTCCTACTGGGAGGCGCAGCACGCGCTCATTTTAAGTGGCCGGGGTAAAAACGCTACCCTCTGGAAAATCGCGCTGCCCTCCCCGTCAACGCCCACCTCGTTGTACCTGCCCCTGCTGCGGCAATAATGCCGCCGTTCCTCGCTCTATTAGAACTGACTTATCTGCACAATGGCAGGATTACTTGAATTAATAGGAGAAAGCTAGATGGCTCAACTCAGTGTGAATGCCAGTGGTACCTTCGCGCTCGGCGGTGACCTTCCCGTGAAGCGGCTCGGATTTGGGGCCATGCGAATCACCGGGCCAGGAATCTGGGGGGAACCCGAGGATCGGGACGAGGCCCTGCACGTGTTGCGCCGCCTACCCGAGGTAGGCGCGAATTTCATCGATACCGCCGACGCGTATGGTC
>JACCSL010000967.1 GCA_013812995.1 Ardenticatenales bacterium
GGAACCGGTGCGATGGTAGAGGAGCGCCAGAACCACACCCAACACGAAAAGTGCTGGAAACGCCAGGGGCTGTAGGTGGATGGCAGCGAAAAGTGTGCCGCTAATCAGCGCCGCCTGGATCGGCCCCGTGAAGCGGGTCAGGCCCCCGAAGAGGAAGCCCCGAAAGAGAATCTCCTCCACCAGTGGGGCCAGGACGCCTACCACCACCAATGCAATGATCAACCCCTGGGCTCCCTCTCCAAACAGCGGCACAATCGGCTCCTGCGCCCGCTCCCTACTCACCGCCAACAGCACCAGCGCCCAGAGAATCGTTCCCATGAAACCAAAGAGGATCGCTGCGGCTGTTTCCACAAGCATCGACCAGTGAAAGCGGTTCAGCCCGAGCAGGCGGATGATATTTCCGTGGTGGGCCATGATAAGTAGCGGCGGTAGCGCCATTCCGACCTGTGTGATGGGCAGGAGCAGCCCCAAATTCAGCCGATAATCCAACTCCCACAGGTCCACCACTATCACCACTCCCGCTACCATCAAGGAAAGAAGCACATAGAGCAGCACGGCAAGCGCAAAGCCGCCCCACAATGCCCGCGCGTTCCAGAGAGCGGGCAAGGCCCCTCTTTCCGCCTGATCGATCTGGCTTTCCACCACCATCCGACTTCTCCCATCTCTTGACAAAGAAAGAGGGTTGGAGCCGCCACGATGGCCCGCTCCAACCCCCATTTTTAAAGCTACTACCCTACTTTTTGCCCCGATTGGCAAAGCGGCTAAGTTTCTGAGGGTCTTCTCCCGCCAGGAACACCTCGTCCACGGTGCCCGTCGTCAGAATCTGCACCTTGCCAGCACTTACCGCATCCTCCACCATGTCTTTGAACTTGGCGTAGGGTCTGCCGGAGCTATCCTGGTAGTTGGATTCCTCGAAGCCCTGGTTGATCTCTTTCATCAGGACCTTGAGGGTCGCCATGGTGCAGAGATTGTTGCGGCGGCGTGCCAGGTGGACCGCCTCGACCACGAGATCGAAGTGGTGCTCGATCTTCCGCGCGATGACGGGCGCGGCCTCCTCGATGACATCGGCGGCCAGCACGCTGACTTCTTCCGCTTTCTCGCCGGGCAGCAGAACCATGTTGACCGCGCCGTTGGTAAAGAGCTGCACCTTCCCACGCCGCTCGGCCTCTCTCACAAAGTCCTTGAAGCGCGCGAAGCTCTTGCCATCCTTATTCTTGTAGCGCGCCTGATCGAAGGAGCCCATGATCTCCTGCATCAACAGCTTGAGGGTGGCGAAGGTGGGTTCGCTCTTACGCTCGCGTGCTAACTTGATCGCCTCGACCAGCGCCTCATAGGGATCGCGGGTTTGGGACTCGGGCACTACATCCTCGGCGAGCTGGTGATAGAAGAAGAACTCGTCCGCGCTCTGGGCCAGATGGCTGCTCGCCGCCTCGGCCACACCGATAACGATACACTCCTTGCCATACTGTCGAATGGCGTTCATCAGCGGGATGAAGTCACGGTCGCCCGTCACAAAGACGAAGGTGCTAATGTTATCATGGGTGTAGAGGGTTCGCATGGCGTCAATAACCATGTGAATGTCCACGCTATTCTTGATGGCGTGCGTGTGCTGGGGGTTTTGCCCATAATAGTAGGTGGGCACATAAACCGGCTCGATGCCATTGGCATAGAGCGCATTGGTGATACGCTGGTAGTGATACCAGTCCGCATAGGCCCGCGAGATAATAAGCCGGCCGTACTCTGCCGCTTTCTCGACAATGACCTCGAAGTTGGGGTTCTGGTTATACACCTGTCTGACCGAGATGTAGACATTCTCGAAGTCGAGAAACAAGGCAACATCTTTCTGGGGTCGATCCACCCCATTTGCTTTACTCATATTTATGTCCTTATTCGTAGTCTATGGGGCGAGCAATGTGGGGACACAGGTGTGGGGAAAGGACGATGGGGCCTGACCGCAGGTATCCCCTCCAGGCGCTTCGCACGCCCCTCTTGGGGTAACACACATTCTCATCAGATAGGGCTGTTTTGAGAGAATCAAACGGGTGGTTTGCTCTTTCAAACAGCGATGGGAGTTTGCAGCCTGCTGCAGCACTCCCTGCGTACCCTGGTCCCTTACGGAGCCAAGGCACGCAGAGAAGTATATCACGTTCTGCCCTGCTGTGTAAAGGAATTTTCAGAACATATGAAAAATCTTGAGTGCCAACTGGAGATCAAGCGCCACGGCGGGATCGCGGGGATCACGCCCGGTGAGCTGGGTCA
>JACCSL010000971.1 GCA_013812995.1 Ardenticatenales bacterium
CCTCTCCCCCACGTCGCTTCGCTCCGTGTCCCCTCTCCCGAAATCGGGAGAGGGGCGGCCGAAGGCCGGGGAGAGGGCCGCCACGCAGAGCCATGACTCCACCACATATTCCAGCAGAACCAGTTACGTTTTACGCATTTCTTTGCTATTGATAGATGATGAGATTCGGCGTGATATCCATGTAGGTAATATCGGGGTGCATGTCCAGCCCCATCACCTCGCGCTCTGTCATAAGTGGCACATCCCAGCGATAGAAGAGCTTGAAGCCGGTAAATTTCTGTTGCTCGTTCATGAACTGATTGTATTTGCCGATCTTCGGCCACGGGCCGCCCCACCCATCAGCGAGGAGGGTCAGGTCGATCTTGTAGACCCGTGCCAGCTTATCCTTGTCCACGATCATGGTGTCCAGAAACTGATGGATAATCAGGATGCGTCGGCCGGTGATTTTCTCCGCCTTCATATAATCGCGCATCGTGCTCTGCGCCAGGTTGACCTGCTCGGCGGTGACAAAGCCGATGGGGTTGCCGGGCCGCGTCTGATCCGGGTGGCTCATGGCGAACTCGGGGTCCAGCGCGAGGTGAACATTGTCATATTTGAGGAAGGGCAGGCCACGCTTCAGCGCCTCGGCGGGCTGCAAGGAGCCAATCTGAATGTCCAAGATGACACCAAAGCCTTCCTTCTGCGCCCGGTCGATGTACTCCATCACGGTCTCGTCCGAGAGGAAGGCGAGGAAGGTACCATCGTCGCCGGGGGCCTTGGTTGCCATGCCATAAACGAGGTGAAACGCGGGCATGACGCCCATTTCAGGGCCATTGGCCTCGTCGTACGCGGCGGCCTGCGCCACCAACTTGGGCACTAGGTCGTCGATGCTGAACTCGCCAAGAATGCCCATGATCTCGACGTTGGGCCGACCGTAGTAGGTCACCCAGGTGGTTCGGTAGAAGGGTGAGTTGGGGGCCGCGCGCCGGGAGCTGATGGTCTGGCGGTCCCACAGCGAGCCCCGCACGGCCGGGCCGGGCGCGGGAATTTCCACGTTCTCCGGCAAGGTGCCATCGCTGCCGGGGATGAGAAGTTGCTGGTCGATGCGAATCTTCCCTTCCTCGCCCAGGTTGTTGACCTGGATCAGCGTTGCAACCTCCACGCCAAACTGGTTTGCAATCGCCAGGATGGTGTCCCCGGCAACTACCTTATAGACACTGGGAGGACGTGGCTCACCCGCGCTGGCTGCCGGTGTGGTCGCCGGGGGGCTCGCCTCGTTTCCTCCCGAGGAGGGCGCAGGTGTGGCAGTGGCAGGTGCGGGTGTAGCAGTGGCAGGCTGCTGCGGTACGACGGTTGGGGTAATTGCGGCAGCGCTCTGCTGATCGGCGACCCAGCGCTGGGTCATGACCTGGCCCGCGTTGCCCAGCACGCCCAGGCTCTGCCCGTCGCGCGTGACGCGGACGCCCCCGGCATTGCCAACCTTCAGTTGGATCTCACGCCCGGTCCACTCGCGGCTCGTCCCCGCCTCCAAGGTTCCCTCGAAAATGCGCTCATTATTGACAAAGAGCTGGACCCAGCTACGCTCCACCAGATCGATTCGTATGGTCGTTTGTGGCTGCTGTGCCCTGGGTGCGGCAGTGGCAGGCAGCGCAAATAGTCCTAGGCCGACCGTCAGGGCCAGCACGGTCAGCAGTATAAATCCTGTTCTCACTCTCTTCTCCCTCATTGCATAAAAAAGGTGCGACTGGTGCGACGGATGCCATACTCTAGCGCGAAAAGGCGATGGCGTCGAACCGGATAACTAAAAAGGATAAGTGCTTTCCCTTCCCCTGTTTGCCAGTATGCCAGTATGATAGAAAAGGGCGCTTGGCCCTTTCGGACCAATACGCTACGCTTACCCTACACTCAACCTGGATTTTAGGAGTGCGCTATGACGCGCCTGAACGCCCATCTGCTGCTCTCCGCCTATGTACAGGGTATTTTCCCGATGGCGGACCAGGATGGCACCATCTACTGGTACGACCCCGACCCGCGCTCCATCTTCCC